>DATMDQ010000112.1:0-18784 GCA_035557715.1 Gemmatimonadales bacterium | reverse complement strand
TCCCACCGCCGCCACCACCACCGCCGCCACCACCGGGATTACCGCCGCCACCCGGACCTTTGCCGCCTCCACCGCCGCCAGGATTGCCCCCACCGCCCCCGCCTGGTCCTTTACCGCCTTGCCCGCCCCCTTGCCCGCCGCCCTGGCCGCCGCCTCTTCCGCCGCCAGGATCGTCTTTTCTCGCCGTAGGTGATGGTGCATCACCCATGCCGGAGAACTCCGGGTTCCGTTCCTGTGTCATGACCTGACTCCTTTACTGGTGAGCTGATGATCCATCCACGGATGCGGCCAGCTGCCCATTCCGAAAACCAGCTACTACCCAGGGGTTCGGCGCGAGAAAGGCACAATCGGCGGCTCGTCGCGCCCTCGAGCCATACGCGATGATAACCTGTTTGCCCGGGAGAGAACATAGAACGGCCCTCACGGCGAACCCGTCGCTACCGTGCTCTGTCCCGGGCGGAGCCCCGGGACGGCCCGAGGATATTTCCTCAGCCGTCCGCGGACCTGCGCACTGAAGGCACTAAGGCTTCAATACCACCTTAACGCATTCATCTTCCTTGTGGAGGAACATGTCGTAGCCCTGAGGAGCCTCGTCCAGCCGCAGCGTGTGAGTAATGACGAAGCTGGGATCGATCTCACCTCGCTGCACCCGCTCCAGCAGCGGACGCATATACCGCTGCACGTGGCACTGGCCTGTCTTGATGGTGATCGAGCGGTTCATGAGCGATCCCATAGGGAACTTGTCAATGAAGCCGCCATACACCCCGATCACCGATACGGTGCCTCCGTTCCGGCAGGCCATGATGGCTTCCCGGAGGGCGATTGGCCGATCGGTTTCGAGCATCAGGGCCTGTTTGGTCCGATCGTAGGCATAGATGGCAGGATGGCCGTGTGCTTCCATACCCACCGCGTCGATGCACGCGTCCGGCCCTCTGCCCCCGGTCAGCTCTTTCAGTGCTTCGAGAACGCTCACCTGCTCGTAGTTGATCGTATCGGTGGCACCGGCCTTTTCTACTGCCATCCTCAAGCGATAGTCGAAGCGGTCGATCGCAATCACCCGCTCCGCTCCGAGCAGCTTGGCGCTCGCGATGGCGAACTGCCCCACCGGTCCCGCCCCCCAGACCGCGATCACGGCACCGGGCTCGATGTCGCACATCTCCGCACCCATGTAGCCGGTGGGGAAAATGTCGGAGAGGAAGAGGACCTGCTCGTCGCTGAGCTCCTCCGGCACCTTGATCGGGCCCACATCGGCAAAGGGGACCCTGGCAAACTCCGCCTGTCCACCGGCATAGCCACCGGTCAGGTGAGAGTAGCCAAAGATGCCTGCGGTTGCGTGTCCGAACATTTTCTCGGCGAGCCAGGCATTGGGGTTGGTGTTCTCGCAGACTGAAAACAGTCCCCGCTGGCAGGAGTAGCAGGTGCCACAGGAAATGGGGAATGGGACCACCACGCGGTCGCCGATCCTGAGATGGTTCTTGAGACCGGGACCGGTCTCTACCACTTCGCCCATGAACTCGTGGCCCAGGATATCCCCCTTCTCCATGGTGGGGATGAAGCCGTTGTACAGGTGCAGGTCTGAGCCGCAGATAGCCGTCGAGGTGATCCGCACGATCGCGTCGCGGGAATTCAGGATCTTCGGGTCCGGTACCTGCTCCACCCGGACCTTCTTCTTGCCTTCCCAGCAGTTGGCTTTCATCGCCCTGTGCTCCTATATCCAGCCTGCCTTCCGGCGTCTGAATCGTTCTCGGGGGGTCGCGCCGGGTGGGGGCGCCGGTGGATGCTGGCGTCGGAGTGCAGGACCTCCCCGACTTCCATGACATTCTTGAATGCTCTGAGGTCGCGGGCGACGATCTGATCCGGTGCCTCGCCAAAGAGCTTTGCGAGTGTCGCACCAAGGACTCCACCGGGCGGATCGTATCGCATCTCAACCACGATCTCCGTCCCCCTGCGGCCGGGCGCTGGCTTGAAGCGCAGCCATCCCGAGGTTTCGACATCGCCTCCAGGAAGCGAGCGCCAGCTGATCAGCTCGTTGGTACGATCCTCGACCGTTTCGGCATCCCATTCGACCCTCATGCCCCCCGGTCCGACCGCCACCCAGTGGGACCGCTTGGGGCCGAGTACTTGGACCGACTCGAGATGGGTCATGAACCGCGGGAGGTTCTGGAAGTCGTGCCAGTAGTCGTAGACCTCGCCCACGGGACGATTGACTGTGATGGCTTCCTTTACCCGAAGCCCCCGACGGGCACCGGCGGGCGCCGAGGTCCCGCGGGACTTTTTGCTGAGCCTCTTGCTGGTGAAGAGATCCAGTGCTGTAACCCCAAGCAGCGCAACGGTGGCGGCGATGGTTTTCCCCCGCTGCGGGTTTTTCGGGGCGAGCTGGGTGCTGAGGAGAGCGAGGTCCAGCGCATCGCCAGCCACTCGGGACCAGACGCCTCCGGCCGGCCAGGATTGGCTGAGAATGGCGACGCCGCTCCCGATCTCCCTCAGGCCCATCAACCGAAAAAGTCCCGGTTTGTTCTCCACCCCGATGAGCTCGGCCAGCTTTCCCGGGGCCGCTATCTCGCCCAGTCCGAGACCGATGCTGAACCATCCGAGCACGCGCGCAAGCCGCTCGTCTGAATCACTCTGTCTCCTGCCATTGTGCTTCGCGCCTCCGTTGCCATGTTCCCGGCCAGGATCGGTGGAGCGAAAATCGTCATAGCCGACCGCGTCGGCTCTTGTTGCAAGTTCTGTGGCCATCTTCCCAACCTCTCTGAGCTACGAAAACGCTAAAATCCTGCCTTGTCGCGCGAATGTATTGAGCGCGGGAATGCTCATTTCTGTGTCCTGCGACACGGTATCCGGAGGTACGACGCCCTCGTACGCGAGCATGCGGACGAGGGCGTGGGCCGACTCGGCGGAAGCGCGGGCGAGGCGGGGTTAGTCGCTCGGGGAGGCGGTGCTCAACACCGCGCGCAGCATGCGCCCCAACGCCTCCGGCGAAAAGGGCTTTTCGAGATAGGGGATGCCGGCTGCCAGCAGCCCCCGCCTGGTCAGGTCATCGTCGGTGTATCCTGACATGAAGATGACGGGCAGTCCCGGCCGCAGCTCAGAGAGCCGTCGGGCGAGCTCCTGGCCGCCGAGCTCCGGCATGGCGAGGTCGGTGAGGACTGCATCCACCTCTTCATGCTCCATGATCAGGGCCAGCGCCTCACGCCCGTTGGCCGCCTCGAGCACGTCGAAGCCGGCCTCGGCCAGCGAGCGCCGAGCCATGGTTCGCACCAGAGGATCATCCTCCACCACCAGTACCGTGGCGCTTTCGCGCTCTTCCGATTCTTCCGGGGCATCCGAGCTGGGCTGATGCGGCGCGTCCGAGACCGCCGGCAGGTAAATCTTGAAGGTGGTGCCCATGCCGGGCTCGCTGTAGGGCCAGATGTAGCCATCACTCTGCTTCACGATCCCGTAGATCATGGCGAGTCCCAGGCCACTTCCCTTGCCGACGCCTTTGGTGGTGAAGAAGGGCTCGAACAGGTGTTTCATCGCCTCCTTCTCGATCCCCACACCAGTGTCGCTGACCACCAGGGCGACATAGGGCCCGGGAGTGATGTTGATACCGGGCCGGCCCTCCAGGTAGCGATCGGTGAGCCGTACGTTGCGAGTTTCCACGGTGAGGGTGCCGCCATTCGGCATGGCATCCCGCGCGTTGATCGCCAGGTTGAGCAGCACCTGATCTAGCTGGACTCGATCGGCCCGCACCGCAGCAAGGTTGGACGCGAGCTGGAGCTTCAACCCCTGTTCCTCGGTGAGGGTGCGGCGCAGTATGGGCTCCAGCTTCCGGACTGCCGTGTTGAGATCGACCGCCTGCGGCTGGAGGATCTGGCGGCGACTGAACGCCAGCAGTTGGCGAGTGATCGAGGCGGTTCGCTCAGCCGCTTCCCGGATGTACTCAGTGTCCTGCCGAACCGCGGAGGGCACATCGGCGCGGCGCAGAATAAACTCGGTTGCTCCCAGCACCACCGACATCTGGTTGTTGGCTTCATGGGCCATGCCCCCCGCCAGCTGACCCACGACCTCCAGCCGTTCCGCGTGGCGGAGCCGTTCCTCGGCCACCCGACGATCGGTCTGATCCAGAACGAAGAACACGGCATCATTCATGTCCGGGCCCAGCCGAGCTCCGCCGGCGAGAACTGACACTCTGCTGCCGTCTTTGCGGACGAACTCCTTCTCGTATGGCGTGCACGTACCGGTGACTCGGACCTGTTCCCATGCCCGGGCATCCGCCTCCTCGTAGCCCGGCGGGGTCAGCCTGCCGTGACGAAGGACTCCCTGCTCCAGGTCCAGGCAGCTGTATCCGAGAATTTGGAGCATCGCGTCGTTCGCATCGGTAACCACTCCGCCATTCCAGAACCCGATACCGATCATGCCGGACTCAAACAGGCTCCGGAACCGCGCCTCGCTGGCCACCACGGCCGCCTCGGCTCTCTTGCTGTTGGTGACGTCCCGCTGCGAGCCCCATGCCCTGACGACCCTCCTGTCCTCGACGATGCCGATGAGATTGTTGAGGAAGTAGCGTTCACCTCCCTCGCGATCGCGCTCGTGAGACTCCGCGTCGGTGAGCCGGTAGCCATTGGCGATGAAGGCCTGGAGGAACTCCAGATTCTTCGGATCCGATCGAGGCATGAGGTCACCGAGCCGGGCACCAACCAGCTCGGTGGCGCTCTGGAAGCCGTACATGTGGGCCATCGCGTCGTTGCACTCGGCCAGCTCGGCCTGCGCATAGAAGTGGTCGATCTGCTCAGCCGCTGGGAGGGTCACCGGCACTGGGTCGGGGAGCTCGATCCTCCAGACTCCCTCGGCGGTCTGCTCGATGAGAACGCGGTACCGCTCCTCGCTCTTCTTCGCCTCCCGGGCTGCCGTCTCGGTCCGCTCTTGCGCTTGCAGCCTGGAACGGCCCAGCCAGCCGGCCGCGACCCCCGTGAGGATGAAGAGACCCGCACCCAACGGCGCCACTATGCCCACGGTATCGAGGGCCACCTCTGGCGGGAAAAAGAGGTAGAGCGCGACTCCGGCACTGACGCCAGTCGCAGCCAGGGCCGGACCCAAGCCGCCCGCCCAGGCAGCGATAAACACCGCCGGAAACAGGGTGATGAATGGCAACTCCGAGCCCAGGATGGGCGTTAGAAGCATTCGCGCTATCACCATGAGGAGAACGGCGATGAGCGCGAGCAGGTAGGGAATGAATCGGTTCAGCGATGAATCGGGTCGAGGCACTTGGGCCGCGGGTGGTGGGTTCACGCGCGTGGGGAGGCGGATGACTCCTAAGTTCCCGTAAGTTGGGACGGGAACTAGTTAGGGGCAAGTCGGAAGCTCAATCCTCGGGTGGCTGCACTCTCGCACCGTTCAGGATACGGGGGAGATCGGCGGCCAGCTGGTGGTCGCCGGGCATGCTGTCACGAGGCATACGGAGGGCCAGCCAGACGTTCTCCCCAACCAGCCAGTGACGCAGATCCGGCCCCCCGACTTCGGCCGATTTCATGGCCCAGAGTCCATCCTCGATCCGCGGGATATCCAGCCCGGAGGTCTCTCCGGCCCGCAGCAGATTCCAGAGCAGGGCCCACCGATCATCGTAGTCCGCGTCGCTCTGCTTCCGGCTGGCGGCGATTCCATCCAGTATCTCGGCCGCGCACGCCCGGAAGTCTTCGAGACTGAGGGGAGATGGTTCCGTCATTGGATCCCTGAAGGTTGAGGGGCCAGAGCCCGTTCGTAGCCCAGACTCCAGCCTGCTCGGCGCGCACTGGGCGGCTCACGATGGACTCCGCACCCGATGCAGGTACCCGCCTTACTGCCCTTGTGGCCTCGGCGATGAGGGGGCGACTCTGTCAACCTGAGCCAGATGACGGAGTTTAGTTCGATTGCGTGTTGTTTGCGTCAGGCGCGCCGGAAAAGTGTCGCAGGCCAGCGTAGTCCCAGCGGGATCTCGACCAGAATGAGACGCCAACCTTGGTCAGGGGTTCCCCGATGGCTTGGCGCCTGCAGCGCCATTAGACTTATAGACGTTCATGTCAACATCGCCGCCTGGCCTTCGGGTGCTGCTGCTCACGACCAATCCTCGTGACGCAGATCTGATCACGTGCGCCGTCGAGCGCACCAATCCCCTGAGTACCGTCGTCCACGTCGAGACCCGGGCGGCTTTCGTGCGTGCGCTGGAGGTATTCGAGCCCGACGTGATCCTCTGCAATGACGCCGCGGCAGAATTCGATGCCGCCGGCGCGCTGCGGCTGTCCCAGACCCGACTGCAGGCCTCCCCCTTCCTGTTGCTGGCGGACACCTTCGCGCAAAGCGACTCAGACTGTATGAAAATGGGCGCGTGGGACTGCATCTTCCGGTCGGATCTTTCCCGCCTCCTTCCTGCCATCGCCCTGGCGCTGGAGGCACGCACGCCCTTGCGCCGGCTTTCGTTGCGCCAGCGTGAGGTGCTGCAGCTGCTCGCCATGAGCTGTTCCACCAGAGAGATCGCGGAGCGGTTGCGGCTAAGTGTCAAGACGGTCGAAAGCCACAGGGCTGCCGTCATGAAGCGGCTGGGCATTCGACAGCTCGCGAATCTGGTGCGCTACTCTCTGAGCGTTGGCCTGATCGAGCGGGAGCAGCCCCGAGACGTGGAACACGCTGTGGCCTAAACCCGGCTCGCGTCCGTCCCCCGACGATCAGGACGCGCCCGGCAAGCGAACACTCCGCACCACCTTCATGATTAGCCGCCACCTTTCCAGCTTGGCCTTGCACCCATGTCCACCCACCATCGTCGGGTTACGTCCCTGTGATTCGACCCGAGGGCATGCCTCCCCGACCGGGAGTACAAAAGACTGCCCTGGGCAGGGGTGGACCGGTAAAGGACATGAAAGTATATAAAGGCGTGTCCAGCAAACCATTCGAGATGGGCCACTCCCCTGGAGAGCGCTGGCGCGCCGCCTGGTTCGATCGGCCTCCGCCGGCGTCACGGGGTTAGGGCGTGTCCACCCAACCATCGCCAGGTCTCCGGATTCTGTTGTTGGAGGACGATCCGCGCGATGCGGAGCTGATCCTGCACGCGCTGCGGGACGCGGCGCCGGGCAGCGCCGTACGGCAGGTCGACAGCCGGATCGACTTCGTCAGCACCTTGGACGAGTTCGCTCCCGATTTGATCCTGTCGGATCACGCCGTGGCCGACTTTAACGTGCTCGAGGCGTTCCGCCTCGCCCAGCGCCGCGCGCCCGGCTCGCCGTTCATTCTGGTCTCCGGCCTCTTTGAGCAACTCGCCTCGGAATGCCTCCAAGCGGGGGCGGCGGACTTCGTCCCCAAGGCCGAGCTCTCGCGGCTGGGACCCGCGATGGCCGCCGCCCTCGCGCTGCGCGCCCCGCTCCGCACTCTCTCCCGCCGGCAGCGGCAGGTCCTGCAGCTGCTCGCGTCGGGGGGCTCCACCCGGGAAATTGCCCTTGGTCTTCACCTTTCGATCAAGACCGTGGAAACCCATCGGGCCCAGCTGATGAGCCGGCTCAACATCCACGATCTCGCGGGCCTGGTGCGCTACGCGGTTCGGGTGGGGATCGTCTCCGCCAGCCAGGCAGGCGACTAAGGTCCCCCGAGCCGTCGCGGGTGCATCCCGCTCAGGCCTTTCCCGATGGTACCCGCACCCTCCACGCGTTAAGCTGAGACCCAGGCATTTCAGATTGCCTCCCCCCTATGCTCCCAGCCGGGGCCGTTCCCCTGACGACCACGGTCGCGACGTCCGCGGGAATGAACCAGTGATAACCATCGCCCGAAGGATCGCCACCGCGACGCGGTCATGACACGACCACAGCCACCGCCGTTCCCCGTTCTCGATCCGGCCGTCGTCCAGGTTTTCCTGGGTGCGCTGCTGGCCGAGAACCTTGTGCTCCCCGATCCCTGGACCGTCCTTCCACCCGAGCATCTGCACCTCGGCCTGCCGTGGCCGCGACCGTGAGCCAGTCGCTCGAACGCAACATCCCGAACAGGACCTGACCATGATCTCCGCGACCCCAGGGCCGATCAAACTGTTCCTGGTGGAAGACAATCCGGCTGATGTGCGCCTGATCCAGGAGATGCTCTCCGGAACCGGAGCCGTCCCATTTTCCCTCGAGATCGCCACCAGCCTGGCCGCCGCGCTCGTGCGCCTGCGTGCCGGTGGAATCGATGTGCTGTTGCTCGACCTCGGGCTGCCCGACAGCCGGGGCCTGAGCACTTTCGCTTCCATTCATGACGCGATCCCGGCGTTGCCGATCATTGTATTTACCGGGTTCGGTGATCAGAGCCTTGCGCTCCAGGTAGTGCAACAGGGGGCCCAGGATTACCTCGTCAAAGGCCAGGCCGATAGCAACCTCATCTGGAGGGCCATCCGATACGCCGTCGAGCGGAGTCGGGGGAGCCGGGAGCTCGTGCTGTCCGAGACTCGGGTTCGCCATCTGAACGAGAGCCTGGAGCGCCGAGTCGCGGACCGGACGGCCGAGCTTGCTGCCGCTAACCGCGAGCTGGAGACTTTTACCTATTCAGTTTCTCACGACCTCAGGGCACCGCTCCGTCAGATCGACGGCTTTTCCCGGATCCTGGTCGAGCACGCCGGGCCTGGGCTCGATTCCAAGTCGCAGCACTACCTGCACCGGATCCAGGAGGGCACCCAGCACATGGGGCGGCTGGTTGATGATCTCCTCAACCTGGCTCAGTTGGGGCGGCAGGAAGTGAACACCCGGCTCACGCCGCTGGATGGACTGGTGAACGATGCGCTGGGCGAGCTCCGTGCCGATATGGGGGATCGAGTCATTCAGTGGGCTATCGGGAGCCTCCCTGTCGTGGAGTGCGATCCCGGGCTCATGAAGATCGTGCTGACCAACCTGCTCTCGAATGCCATCAAGTACACCCGGCCGCGCGAGGTGGCGACCATCGAGGTGGGGTATACGGTGAGCGACGGGTGGGACACGATCTTCGTCCGGGACAACGGCGTGGGGTTCAACATGAAGTACGCCGACAAGCTGTTCGGCGTCTTTCAGCGGCTCCACCGGGCCGACCAGTTCGAGGGCAGCGGAGTGGGCCTCGCCACGGTCCAGCGCATTATCCACAAGCATGGCGGCGAGATCTGGGTCGAGACCCAGCCCGATCAGGGCGCCACCTTCTCCTTCACGCTAGCCCAGCGGGGCGCCTGCCCGGGCGCTGAATCCCCATGAGCATATCGACCGTGGAGGTTCTGCTTGCGGAGGACAACCCGGCGGATGCGGAGCTGATCATGCACTCGCTGGGAGAAGCCATTGGTGGGCGGATTCACCACGTGCACGACGGCGAGGAAGCGCTGGATTTTCTCCTCTGCCGGGCTGCGTACGCAACACGGAGCTTCGCAGCTCCCCCCAAACTCGTCGTTCTCGACGTCAAGCTTCCGAAGGTGAGCGGTCTGGATGTACTGGAGGAGATCAAGCGGGACCCCCGCACCCGAGGCATTCCCACGGTGCTGCTCACCTCCTCCCGTTTGCCAGCAGATGTTGTGCGGGGATACCAGCTGGGAGCGAACAGTTATGTCCAGAAACCGGTTCAGTTCGAGCGTTTCCGCCAGGTCGTCCGCCAGCTCGGCGCCTACTGGCTGGCAGTAAACGAGTCAGGTCCACCGAGGGTCCACGGCGCATGATCGTCGCCACCAATCCCGACGCGCGCATCCTCATTGTCGACGATGAGCCGGCCAACGTAAAGATTCTGGAGCGCGTCCTGGCCGTTGCCGGCTATCGGCGGGTCACGGCGCTCACCGCGCCCCGTGAGGCCATTGCGCGCTTCGCGGAGATCAATCCCGATCTGCTGTTGCTGGACCTTCACATGCCGGAGATAGACGGCATCACCCTGATGGAGCGGCTTCGGGCCCAGCTGCCCCCCTCCGAGTTCTTTCCCATCCTGATGCTGACCGGCGATTCGTCGCCCCAGGCCTGCCAGCGGGCTCTGGGCATGGGCGCCTCAGACTTCGTCGCCAAGCCGTTCGACATGCACGAAGTGCTGATCCGGATCAGAAACCTGCTCGAAACCCGGTCGCTGCACCGCCAGGTGGCGGAGCACAATCAACAACTGGAGCGAAAGGTCCAGCTGCGCACCGCGGAGCTACATACGGCCCAGCTGGACACCATCGCCCGGCTTGCCCTGGCCGCGGAGTTTCGGGACGACGAGACCGGCCGCCACACCCAGCGGGTGGGTGCCCTGGCCGAGCTGCTGGCCCGGGCCACCGGCTGGACCGATCAGGAAGCCGGCCTGCTGGGGCTCGCCGCGCCACTGCACGACGTGGGGAAGATCGGTATACCCGACTCCATTCTCCTGAAGTCCGGCCTGCTGACTGTGGGCGAGCGAAAGATCATGGAAAGGCACACGACCATCGGGGCCAAGATTCTGTCGGGTGGGCGTTCGAGCTTCATCCAGCTGGCCGAACTAGTCGCTCTGTCACACCATGAGCGCTGGGATGGGAAGGGCTACCCGGAGGGAAGATCGGGACCGGAAATCCCGCCCGCCGCCCGCGTGGTGGCGGTGGCGGATTTCTTCGATGCGACGGTCCACGACCGCGTCTATCGTAAGGCGTGGCCCATGAACCAGGTCCTCGCCGCTATCGCCGCCATGAGCGGAAGCGCCTTCGATCCCCTCGTGGCCGAGCTCTGTGCCCGGCGAGAAGTGCAGGAAGCGATGCTGGTGGCCATCCGTGCCTTCCCCCCTGCGGATGTGTCACCGGCGGGCGGAGCGGTTACTCGAGCCGGAGGCTACCCGCCCAGCCTCTCCGAGCCGCGAATGCGCCGGAGACGTCTGGTCTAGAGCTGGTCCCGGCCATCTTGCGCCGGCGGGACGCTGCGGTATGTTCACGAAGTCCCGAGCCATTCGACGGCTGACGGCCATGGCGAGCGTACCCGAGGTGGCAAGTCCACAACCAACGGTCCTGTTAGTCGAGGACGACGAGTCGCTGCGACGGATGCTCGCCCGTACCCTGAGGTGTGAGAGCTTTGGGGTTCTCGAGGCGGAAAATGGCCAGGCAGCGCTCCGGGTCGTCCGGGAGTTCGGCGGGTCCCTGAGCCTGGCCCTGACCGACATCACCATGCCGGTCATGGACGGGCTCGAATTCGCTAGACTCTTCCGCTCCCTCTACCCCTCCGTGCCCGTTCTGTTCATGAGCGGTGCTATGCCGCGCTCCTCGCAGGCCATTCCCGTGCTCGAGGTCGGTACCCACCTGCTGCTGAAGCCCTTTGGTCCCGACGTCCTCATCGAGGCCATCAGCGCCCTGCTCAACCATGAACAACGCAGTGCGTACCGGACCACCGCCTGACCTCGCCGCGCGTTCCTCGGTGCTGAGGCGGGGATCAGCGCTGCTCATTGCAGCGTCCCGCGAGCTCCGCCAGCGGAGCCGGTTTCTTTGCCGCGGACTCCCGGAACAATTCGCCAGGTCGAACGATCTTCTGACCACCAGCCGCTTCCAGCGGAAACTGCCGCAGCCGCAGCCTCCTTTCCCCGCCGCTCGCCCCATTGGACTCCTAGCCTAGCGCGCGGTTGTCGTACCTCCCGGTTCCGCCAACATCGCGATGGTCCTGCTTTCGATCTTCCTCAGGCAGCGGCCTGCCGGCGTTCTATGGGCCGACTCTTACCATCTTGGCCTCCGAAGGGACGCCCGCCTCGTTGATCAAGAAGAGCATGTAGGGGCCCGGGGGCGCCTGGTTGGCATTCGGTGGCGCAGTCGCCGCCACGGCGGTAGGGCTCGTGGTCTCGAACGCCAGGTGGTAGATGAGCTGGCTCATGTTGAATGCGTGGGTGACGGAGGACAGTCGGATCAGAGTCCCCCGTGTGACCGATGCTGCATCCGGGGTTTGGACGGTAAACGACTGGCCGTAGGAGAGCGTGGACGGCGCCGACGTAATGCTCGGCCGCGCCGCCGGACTGCCATCGGCATTGAGCAGGTACGGCGGATTGAACACCTGTGCCGAGAACTCGCTGTTGGCGTAGGTGATGCCACCACCCTCGCCGCTGCCGCTGGAGAGCACCTGTCCGCTCGGCAAGAGCACCGCGGTCCCGTGATATGTCCGTCGAGCGCTTTCCGGAGGCATGGTCGTCCACGTCTCAGTCCGGGGATTCCACAGCTCGGCCACGCGAACCGCGCTCGCCTGATTGTTGAATCCCGGCCCACCGGTCCCGCCCGTCACCAGGACACTACCGTCCGCCAGCAGGGTGGCGTTCATCTGGCGCCGAGCGAACGCCATACCGGGAACGGTCCGCCAGGAGGGCGAGGGTTGGTTGAGATCGATCACCTCGGCCGAGGCGGTCGGAGGGTCGCCGCCGCCCGCATACAGAATCTTTCCGGGAGCGTACATCACCGCCGATCCCATCGTCCGGTCAGCCACCTTCCGCTTCGCCACGGTGGTCCACTGGCCGGTTCCCGTGAGATCCAGATACTGACTGGTCTCAGGGAAGCCCGCCAGGAACACCTTCCCGTTCGGCGCGACGAACATCGCTGGGTAAAAAGGATCGGGGATCGATAGCGGCGCGGTCGTCAGCCGGCGCCATTCGCTGCCGTTCCAGACTTCGGGGATGGTGACGACCGACAGCGTAGTGTCGTGGCCGGACACAGCCAGAACTCCACCCGATGGCAGGGCCGTGGTCGTTGCGTAGTAGCGTCCCTGCGCCATCGAGCTCGTGGTGCTCCAACTGCTCGAGGCAGGGTCGAACACGCTGGCCAGTCGCAGGCCCCGAGTGTTGGGGCTGGTTCCCCCGACCACGATCAGACGGCCGTCGGGCAGGAAGGTGTGAGCGCTGCAATAGATACGGTAGGTCTTGGTCACCGCAGTGAAGCCGCCATCATCCCAGAGCTGGGCATCTCCCTGGTCGCCCCACAGCAGCACCTTCCCGGTCTGCAGTACGTGCACGTGCACGGCGACCACTGGCGTCCTGAACGCCGGATCCCAACGTCCCACTCCGTTCGAGCTAGTCGCCGTCGCAGTGTGAGTGAAGGTGACCGGAGAGCCGGCCAGGCTGCCGGCGGTCGCGACGGTTGTCTGCTGTCCCACGGTGCCGCCCAGGGTTCGTGTCACCGATGCCTGGCCGTTGGCGCCCGTCTGGGTTGAGGTTTCGCTCGCGCTGCCACCGCCGGTCATGGTCCAGGTGATCTCTACACCTTGAACCGGAGCTCCAGCGGCACTGGTGACTTTGACAACCAGCGGGGCGCCGAGCACCGTCCCCACACGCCCAGTCTGGGGATCCCCGGAGACCTTCTCGAGCCGGCTCTCTGTTGCTGTACACGTGACCGAGAAGGAGAGCTGGGACGTTGCCCCGGCCGTGACGGTCGTGCCTTGGGAGACGTCCCCCGTCACGGTACAGTTGGTTGCCACGCCCGTGAGGGCGACTGTGTGACTGCCGGCCGGGACGCTGATAAACGTCACACTGCCGCTCGGCGGGATCGGGCGACCCGGGTCACCGCCGTCCAGCTTGGCGACGTAGCCATCGGGATCAGCTGGTGATCCCGAGGTCTCGACACTGACTCGAATCGTCCCGGTCGTTGCACTGCAAGCGATCGCGAAGTTCAGATCTGTGGTGGCTCCACCGACGACTGTAACGGATCGCGGGTTGGTTCCTTGTACCGTGCAATTTCCGGTGAGGTCGGCGAGCTCTACGCTATGGGCTCCGGCAGCGAGATTTGTGAGGGTGGTCGGAGAGTTCGATCCGATCGGCTGGCTGGCCCCCCCATCCACGGTGAACGTGTACCCATCCGGGTCGGCGTCGGGTCCGCTCGTCGCGGTGATGACCCGGAGAGTCCCCGTTCCTGGTGGTGGTGTGGTGCAGGTGATGGTATACGCGACGCTCGCGTCCGTTCCCGCAATTATGGTGACGGTCCGGACGTTGTCCCCCTGAATCTGGCAGTTGGCGGCTACGCCGCTCAGTCCGACTGCGTGGCTTCCTGGCATGAGTCCGCTGATCGTGACGCCGGCATTTACTCCCAACGCTCCGCGATCGGCTCCATCAATAAAGATCGTATAGCCATCCGGATCCGGCGATGGTCCGGTGCTGGCTGCGGTGATGCTGAGGCCGCCCGTCGTGGCGCCGCATGTTATGGCAAAGCTGGCCGTGGCCGTCTCGCCGGCAGTGACGCTGACGGCCTGAGGGTTGAGGCTCGAAATCGTGCAGTTGCTGGCCATGTCTGCCAGCTCGACTGTGTGATTGCCCGGGGGGACGTCCGGGATCGACAGTGTCCCCGTGGCCCCGATTGCCCGGGCGGCCCCGCCGTCGACCTGAACGGAATAGCCGTCCGCATCGGGCTCGGGGCCGCTGGTGGACGTCGCGATGTCCAGGGTGCCGGGGGGCGGCGGCACCACAATGTCTTCCCCGCCACTGCAGTAGACTGCCGTAACAGCAAGGGTCAAGGCAATTGTGAGGCGGGGAAAGCGGTGGAGAAGCAGCATTTCCGGACTCCTCTGCCGATGGCCCGGCGACGGAGCGTCGTGATTGAGGCGGGCTAGTCGGCCTGTCGAACCAGATTACTGGAGACCATCAAGCGGACGTCAAGTGGCCCAATGATGGCGGACGAAACGCGTGGAGGACAACCCTCGATCTGGAAAACGAGAAGCCCCGCGCATCAGTCCATGATGGCGGGACGAAAGTGCCTCGGAGTGGGCCCGGCGCCGGGTGCCCGTTCACGGGCGCGTGAACGCGCGACCTCTTGCTTCGGAGTGGGCCCGGCGCGACTCGAACGCGCGACCTCTTGCTCCGGAGGCAAGCGCTCTATCCAACTGAGCTACGGACCCTGGGGTTTGGGTCGGGAAAACTGGCCCCTCGCGACGATTTCCGCAACCGCTGCTGCTCGCCCGGAAGCCAGACCGGCTCACCATCGATCCCCTCTGGTATCGCAACACTCAACCAGTCAAGCATGGCGGGAAACAGATCCACGGTCCTGACCGGTCCCCTCGGCATCGGGTGACTCGACCACACCGGCGTTTGCATATGCGCCCGGATCAGGCTGCCATGTCCGAACCGATGCTCCGGGACTTCGAATCGGCCCCTGAAGTCGTATCCCTCCCGCGCGATCACCAGTAGATCACCGGACCGCTGTGTCCGGAACTGATCCAATAGATGGAAAGGCGCTTCCGGGAATGGACTGTCCCACGTGGCCTCGAGCCACTCACGCGCAGTGGCGCTCCAGGGGCCTCCCAGCAGGAGCGGGTCTCCCATGAGAGGCTGGTACCCGATTTTGCCGCTCTGACTCGTGACCCGTGCCGAGCCGTCCTTGCTTTCGAGCCAGATGCCGCCGCTTTCCGATTCAGCGGCCACAAAGGCCACCGAGGGCTCACACGCGAGGGCGCCGATCAGATCTCCTCGACTGCCGAACGCGTCCGGGGTCCGCAGCCGCTCGATGGGCCAGCGCTCCGTCCTCGAGGCGCCCGGGCGGGCGTACACCATGGCAGATCCGTTGCCCGCTACCATCACGGCGGCCCTCGGCCGCCGCTCCCATACCACCGGGTGTGACAGGGTGGGAACGCCCTGAGCCCTGAACCAATCTCCCAGGTCCAAGTGGGTGTGCACCACCGATGCCCCGTGATCGCTAACCAGCAGGATGAGACTCTCGTCCAGCTCCTCTCTCAGCTGAAGCCGCTGCCTCAGCCGGCCCACGGTCTGGTCCACCCTTGCCAGCGCCCGATACACCGGATCCGAGTGCGAGCCCGATTGATGGGTGTAGCCGTCCACGGCGGGGAACTGGGCAAAGACGAAGCGCCAGTCCTTATCCACCGCTCGAAGCAGGTGCCGGGAGACGGCATCGTCCGACGGCTGATGCCACTTGGCCAAATGGGCCACCGATCCCCAGATCTGTCGCTCGCGGCGTGACGGATCTCGCTCGGCTGTCAGTCCCCGGGCCACCGGCGTAAAGATTCCCACGCTCTCGGGCTCCAGCTCGAAGATGGTGCGCACGTCGGGCCGGATGTCGCCATCCAGCATCGGCGCCTGATAGCCGCAGTAGCTCCGGATGGCATTTCGGTCCCGCCACCACCGCCCTCGATAGCCGGCGCGATCGAGCCAGCGGATCGACGGGACGTCACAGTGGCCCGGGGTGCAACCGGTCAGGAACGGCAGGTAGGACACGCTGGTCGTGGAGGGGAAGCCGGTGATCGCCTGGGTCCGTCCTCCCGCCTTCAGCATCGCCGCGATGTGGGGCAGGTGCCCGCCGGCGAGGCGGGCGTCCGCTACGTCGGACCGCAGCCCATCCACCAGGAGCAGGAAGCAGCGTGTCATGCCTCCTCCGGCAGCGCCGCCTCGGGGCTCCGGGTCATGGCCGCCTCCGGCTGCCCGCGGTTCATGCGTCGGGCTCCCCTGACCCCGAGTGCGAGGATCACGAGGCTCGCCAGCACGATCCACGGTCCCGGGATGGGTATCGCCGCACCCACCAGCACCAGAACCGCGTAGCGAGTCCCCCGACCAAGGATGACCGAGAGCTGGTACTTCCAGAGCGGGTACGCCGCGAGCACGGCCAGGATGCGCATCGGGTAGTGAGGCACGATCGGAAGCACACAGGTGAGCACTAGTGAGCAGAACGGCGCCTTGCGATACCAGCGCAGCGACCATTGGGTGATCCGGTGGTTCCGGAAGGCACGAGTGCCGTCGCGTGCGAGCATTCGCGCCAGCAACTCCATATTCCAGGCCTCGATGAGCAGGGTGGCGGCGACGCCCACCGGGACTATCATCCCGATCGGGTACCGCGCACCGAGATAGACAACCGCGCCGTCGTAGGGCAGCGGCGCGAGCGAGTTTCCCAGGAAGGTGAAAGGGACGAAGTAGGACAGCGGCGCCCAGGCAGGCAGCGCCTCGGCCACCAGCAACGCGGCCAGGCTGATCCCCACCAGGATACCGGGCAGGATCCAGGGTGAGTGGGCGGGCACCCTGAGGGGGGCGGAGACAGACGGGAGCGAGGTCAAGAAGAGGAAGCTAGGTGACGCCGAGCCGAGGCGGAAGCCACATGTCAGTTTGGCCATAACCCGGTCGTGCCCCGATCGAGATTCCGCTTTACCCGGTCTCCCTTGACAGGGTCCTCAGCCAATACCAGAGTTCCTCAAGCACGAGCCCTTGAAAACGAGATGGCGGCCACCCCGGCGACCATTCCATCGTGCTCTGCATCACGGCCCCCTTGTGCCTGCGGCAGATTCATCGCGGATGAAGTGACGGCCGGCGCCAATAGTGGCCTGCCGTGGGCACTATGATCATGGCCAAGTCTCTCAGGCGTTCTCGCGCTCAGGCACTGCTGCGGGTATCAGCAGGCATCGTCGTCCTGGTGTCGGCCATTTCCTGTGGGTCCGACAAGTCCACGGGGCTGAGCGATCTCTCGCCCATTGGCGACTCCCTTGTCCCGCCCGCAGACTCTCTGCCAACACCGGGAATTCCCGCGCCCCCACAACCGCCGCCGGCCGATTCCACACCACCGATCGTACCGACACCACCGGCCGACCCGGGCCCGACCGACACCCTGACTCCGCCCTCGCCTCCTCCGCCCGACCCAGCTCCGCTCCCCCCGATTCAGTCCGGCGTCCCGTTCGGGGCGGTCGATTTGTGGGTCGACACTACGGTGCTGGGCGGTCCGGAGCCGTTTACCATGAGCAGTAATTCCGACCGTCCAGAGACCATTGTCGCCAGGATCAGCGCTGCCCGAGCGCTGCGCCACCAGCTAGTGCTTACCATGACCGGTGGCATGCACAGCCGCTATATAACGAACGGCAAGTTTGACATAGCAAAGTGGAAAACCCGGCAGAACCTGTACGATACGCCGGAAATTCGGGCTGCTGTGACTGCAGGCCTTGCTGACGGCACCGTGCTCATGGCCAACATCATCGATGAACCGCAGCATAGCAGCTGGGGCGGGGTACCGAACAAGGAGCTGATGGATGAGATGGCGGCCCATGTCAAGCGCATCTTCCCGACGCTCTCAGTCGGGGTGTGGGCCAAACCGGACTGGCTGCCGACGGAGCGATATAAGGTCGTGGATTTTCTCATCACCCAGTATGTGGCGAGGTACGGGTCGGTAACGGCTTGGCGGGACGCGGTCCTGGCAGTTGCAAAGGAGAACGGCATAGCGGTGTTGTTCGCCATCAATCCCATCAACGGTGGCACGCCTGTTCCCAACTGTCCGGTTGGGCCAACGGGGGGCAAGGGAACGTATAGCAACCGCTGCCAGATGACGCCGGACCAGATACGGGAATCCGGAGCGGTACTCGGCGTAGCTGGGTGCGGGTTGGTAGTGTGGAGATACGACCGGGCCTTCATGTCGAGGTCAGAGAACCATCAGGCATTTGAGGACGTGGCAGCCAAGCTCTCGTCCAGGACGGCCCCGCCCTGCCGGCGGCTCTGATCTGAGGAGTGATCCGCCCCAGTCGAGCAGAACAAGAAACCCCGCCAGCGTGAAGTCAGTGGCGGGGTTTCTCGATATCAGATCGGGGCGCCGGGATTTGAACCCGGGACCTCCTGCTCCCGAAGCAGGCGCGCTAACCGGGCTGCGCTACGCCCCGTCCTTCGAAAAACAGCGTGAGCGGTGAGCAGTGAGCAGTAAGCGGGAACAGCCCCGGAGAAATCTGCGATCTCATCGGGACCTACCCGCTGACCGCTTACCGCTTACCGCTCACCGTTTTTAGCATGCGCCCTGAGGGACTCGAACCCCCAGCCTTTTGATCCGTAGTCAAATGCTCTATCCAATTGAGCTAAGGGCGCCCATGGGCGGTACAAGACTCGAACTTGTGACCTCCACGATGTCAACGTGGCGCTCTAACCAACTGAGCTAACCGCCCGTCTT
>DATMDQ010000111.1:0-84700 GCA_035557715.1 Gemmatimonadales bacterium | reverse complement strand
CGGCGGTGCCCCGGCGGACCATGCTCCTGGCGGAGTGGGGCGACCTGGAGATGCACCGGCTCGGTTTCGACCTCACCTACGCGTGGGACTCCTACGACCGGCTCAAGGCGGTGTGGCAGGGAGGGCCGGCATCCAGCTTCGTTCAAGGCGAGCTGCCGGACATGAAGGCTATGCCTGCCGGCGGGATGCGCATGCGCTTCAGCACCAACCACGACAAGACGGCCTGGGAGGATCCGCCGGTGACGATCTTCGGCCGTGGCGCGGGCGCGCGTGCGGCCTTCGTGGCGGTGGCGTTGCTGCCGGGCCGGCCCCTGCTCTATAACGGGCAGGAGGTCGAGAGCCCGCAGAAGCTGGGCCTGTTCGAGCGCCAGCCCATCGTGTGGGATCAGTCCGGCGCGGACGAGGCCCGCGCCTTGTATGCTGCGGTTCTGAAGCTGGCTCGAACGGAGCCGGCGCTCGTTGGCAGGGATTTCCGGCCGGCCGAGACCAGCGCGCCACGCGATGTGATCGCCTATCGCCGTGGCGACCTGGTCGTGCTGGTGAACCCGAGGCCCAAGCCGGTGCGCTTCTCCGTGACGGGCTTCCAGGTCAAGGGCTCGCGCGATCTCCTGTCGAACAAAGTCCAGAGTGGTGACACCATCTCGCTGCCAGCTCATGGGACAGTCGTTCTGAAAGGGCAGTAAGCAAAAGAACTGCGCACCATGGAATCACGGAAGACACGGAAGGCCTTCGAGAAACTGAAGGTTGCGACGCCGCCCACCACCATCAAGAGAATCATTCCGTGATCCTGTGGTTTCCGTGGGCCTTCCGTGTCTTCCGTGCTTCCGTGGTTAGAAGTTTTCTTGTAGTCGTTCCTGTCGCCTTCGCTCACGGGCAAAGCATGCCCGGCGCGCCTAGACCCGCGAACCGCTCCGTCTACCTCGACAAGGCCGGCGTCATCCGGTGGAGCGACAACCGCCAGGAGGTCGCGCTCTTCGGCGCGAACTACGTGCTGCCGACCGCCTCCGACTACCGCGCGGCCGGCTATCTCCGCGCCAATCGGAAGCGGATGATCGACGAGGACATGGCCCATTTCGCCCGCCTGGGCTGGGACGCTCTACGGCTCACCTTCTGGGGTGACTGGGAGGCATCCGACACCGCCGGCAATCTCATCGCCAACGACCATCTCGATCTGCAGGACTATCTCATCGCCCGCGCGCGGGAACGGGGGATCTACCTGCTCTTCAGCCCGATCCAGCTCTACGGCTCGAACTGGCCGGATGCCCTCGGGGACACCACGGCGCCGGGGTTCGGCCGGCACTTCGGCAAGGAGCGGATGGGCAGCGATCCGGCCGCCCTGCCCGCCCAGGTGAACTACCTGCGCCAGATCCTGGAGCACGTGAACCCCTACACCAAGGTTGCGCTCAAGGATGAGCCATCCATTCTCTTCATCGAGCTGGTGAACGAGCCCTGGCACCACCCTGAGAACCTCGAAGGCTCGATCCGCTACATCAATGCCCTCACCGACGCGGTCCGCGGCACCGGGTGCCGCAAGCTCGTGTTCTACAACGTGAGCCAGGACTTTCGAATCGGCGAAGCGATCCGGCGGTCCCGCGCGCAGGGCGTGACCTTCGGCTGGTATCCCTCGGGGCTCAACTCCGGCCACGAGCTGGAAGGCAACTACCTCCGCGGCGTGGACGCCTTTCCGCACATGCGGCGCCCGGAGCTGGCCCGCCTGCCGCGTATCGTGTACGAGTTCGACAGCCCCGACTTACTTAGCGGGACCATGTACCCCGCCATGGCGCGGACCTTCCGCGAGGTGGGGACGCAGTTCGCCGCAATGTTCACCTATGACATGCTGCAGACCGCCTCGCGCAACCTGGGCTGGCAGACCCACTACCTGAACCTGGTCTACACGCCGCGCAAGGCAATGAGCGCGATCATCGCGGCGGAGGCCATGCGCCGCCTGCCCCGCATGCGCTCCTATGGCCGGTATCCTGGGAACACCCGGTTCGGCGACTTCCGAATATCGCACGACGGCAACCTAGGCGAGTTGGTGGCTCGGGACGCTTTCCTCTACACCGGCACGACACGCTCCACGCCTCCAGATCTCTCCACCCTCCGGCGGGTCGCCGGCCACGGCTCCTCTCCAACGGTGGCGTATGAGGGTGACGGGATCTACTTCCTGGACAAGGTTCGTCCCGGAGTGTGGCGACTGGAGCTCTACCCCGACGCCGTGCCGGTCCGGGACCCGTTCGAGCCGCCAAGCCCCGACAGGATCGTGACCCGCGCGATTGCCCGAAGCTGGCCCATGAAGCTCAACCTCCCGGATCTGGGCGACAGATTCACGGTGCAGCCGGTGACGGCGGGAAACCCGCGCACCGAGGTGGCTGTGGGCGGCGGTTTCACCGCGACCCCTGGTGTTTACGTTCTAAGCGCGTCCGGAGCGGTGGACGCCACCGCCCTGCCGTCGCACCTGGGACAGCTTGGCTTCGCCGAGTATCACGCGCCACCGCGTGACACCGTACCGGTATCGGTCGTGCCCCTCTTCGCATCAACCCTGCTCGCCGGCCGCGACGCAGTCCTGCGCGCCCGGGTGGTGGACACCACTCCACCCGACTCGGCCGTCCTGTTCATCAAGCCTGTGACAGGGCCGGCTTACCGCGGCTATCCGATGCGACCAGCGGGAGCCTATGAGTACTCCGCAAGCATCCCGGCGGCGGAGGTGCGCGAGGGACCACACGACCTGGTGATCACGGTCTTCCGCGGCGACTCGGCTGTCACCTTTCCCGGCGGCCTGCGCCAGAAGCCCAGCGACTGGAATTTCTCCAGCCCCGGGTCCTGGACATTGGACGTTGTCGGTCCTCGAACGCCACTTCGATTGTTCGACCCCGCCACTGACGCCGAGCGTCTCACCTTCACCCGTATCGGTGACGCGGGTCGCCGAGGGCTCTTCCATGTGGGGATGTCCGGGGCCACCGGCCGGCCGGTCTTCCATGTCGCGCTGCCGGTGGACAGCAGCGGGTTCAGCCCGCCGGACTACACCGCCTCCCTCGTGATTGCAGACCGGGTGAGAGCCCGCCAGGAAACCATCGCCGGCGCGGAATCCGTGCGCCTGCGGCTCCGCGGTCTCGGGCCTAGCCAGGTGTTACACGTGACGCTAATGGAGGACGATGGTACCAGCTGGAGTGCGGCGCTGCTGGTGGACAGCACCTGGACCGAGCGGTCTCTGGGGCTCGGGGCGTTTGCCGCCCGCAGTGGCGTGCTGCTTCCGCAGGGATTTCCCGGTGACTGGAATTACTGGGTGGGGCCAGCGGATGGCCGTGGCGGGCGAACCGACCGTCCCCGGCTGGACCATCTGGAGCGACTGCAGTTGTCGCTCCGGCGAGAGGATGGCGCGGCCATCCCGCCGGGGCGATACGGCGTGGAAGTGGAGTGGGTGTCCCTCGAGCTCAGCCGTTGAGCGGTGGCTAGGGTCGGAGCGTGACGGTGCTGTTGAAGAGCCTGCTCCCGATCACGAAGTCCACCACCGACCCGGGCGCCATCAGGATCTCCCCGGACCGGAACGGCTGTCCGCTTGTGCCGGCGCGGGCCTCGAGCTGAACCGAGCTGCTTCCGATCAGATTCTGAGGCAGCACGAAATGGCTGGACAGACCAGGATTCACCGTTCCCAACCGGTGGCTGATCCCCGATCCGACCGCGTAGATCTCCATGGGGAGCGCATGTCGGTTGGTCACTTCGACCGAGACGGGCTCACGAGCCGGACGGACTTCGCCGCCGCCCGAGTGCGAACAGGCCCAGACTGTCAGCAGCAGCCCAGGAAAGAGGACTCTCAATCCGCGCAGCACGTGCCCTCCCTTCGCTCTACGTTCCGTCCGGCGTCCCCCACTGCGCGGCGTCCGAGCCGCACGGTATTATGCCGACGGGCACACCCGGCCGCCAGCCCGCGAGCATAGCCTAGCCGATGAAGCGTAGAGCCTTCGTGCAGGGAATGACGGTGGTGGGAGCTGCCACCGCACTGAGCGCGCCCCGCTGGCTCGGTGGCTGCACCCGTGCAGGCGGACGGGATGTCCAGCGGCTGGACGCCGGTTGGAAGTTCCTGCGCGACGACCCGGCCGGCGCTCAGCGTCCCGACCTCGACGACGCATCGTGGGAGCCGGTCACACTACCACACACGGCTCGCATCGAGGCGCTGATACCGGGGCGGGCCGGCTCCCCGGAAGCACAATGGCAGGGCGTGTGCTGGTACCGCCGTCGCCTCCGGGTGGACTCGGGGGCCGATGGCGAGGTCTTGCTCCGCTTCGAGGGCGCTATGAACGTGGCCGACGTCTGGCTCGACGGCGAGCGCGTGGGCGGCCACCTGGGCGGCTATCTCCCATTTGTGCTCGACCTCAGCGGTAAGCTGAAGCCTGGCCGAGACCACCAGCTGGCGGTGCGGCTGGACAACCGCGACAACCCGATCACCGGTCCAAAACCGCTGGCTCAGCTCGATTTTCAGGTGTACCACGGGCTGTATCGCCCGGTGTATCTGATTCGCAAGGACCGGCTCTCTATCACCGATCCCTTGCTGGCGGACCGCCCCGCGAGCGGCGGCGTCTTCGTCACCTACCCGAGCGTCTCCCGCGAGTCCGCCACGGTTCGGGTGCAGACCCACGTCCGGAACGGGCACGCAAAGTCGCGCTCATTCCAGGTTCTGACGACGCTGCATGCGCCGGGAGGAGGGGTCGTCGCGGTGGCCAGCTCCGACCCCATGACGCTCGGGGCCGGTGCCGACACGGACGTGTCCCAGGAGCTGACGGTGAATGCGCCAGAACTCTGGGGTCCGGCCGCGCCCCACCGGCATAACCTCCACTGCCAGATCCTGAGCGGCGGCGAGGTGATCGATGCCGAGGCGCTGCGCATCGGCATCCGCCGCATTGCCATTTCAGGCGATGGCTTCAGCGTCAACGGCGAGAAGCTGTTCCTCCGCGGCACCAACCGGCACCAGGAGTATCCCTACATCGGGTACGCCTTGTCGGATGCGGCGCAGTACCGGGATGCCCGCAAGATCAAGGAGGCCGGCTTCGACTACGTGCGGCTCTCGCACTACCCCCACTCACCTGCCTTCATGGACGCGTGCGACGAGTTGGGGCTGGTAGTCATGGACTGCATTCCGGGCTGGCAGTACTTCAAGCCCGAGCCCGCGTTCACCGAGCTGCAGTACCGCAACTGTCGTGACCTGGTACGGCGCGACCGCAACCACCCGTGCGTCATCCTGTGGGAGGTGTCGCTCAACGAGTCGCCGATGACGCCGGAGTTCGTGGCCCGGACCCACGCCATCGCCCATGAGGAATATCCCGGGGACCAGTGCTTCACCGCCGGCTGGATGCGCGGCTACGACGTCTACCTCGAGGCGCGGCAGCACGGCGGCTGCCACAAGGAGAAGAAGTCCCGCTGCCTGGTGAGCGAGTACGGCGACTGGGAGTACTACGCGATGAACGCCGGCCTGAGTCAGGGCGACTGGGGCAACCTGACCCCCGCGGAGAGCAACAGCCGGCAGCTGCGCTGGCAGGGCGAGCGGGCCCTGCTCCAGCAGGCCACCAATTTCCAGGAAGCGCACAACGACAACCTCGGCACGGTCGCGTTCGCCGATGGCCTCTGGGTGATGTACGACTACACCCGGGGCTACGCACCCGACATCGAATCCTCCGGTTGCATGGACATCTTCCGGCTGCCGAAACTCTCCTACTACTTCTTCCGGAGCCAGCGGCACCCGGCATTCGGCCCCATGGTGTTCATCGCCAGTGACTGGACCCCTGCCTCGGCCCCGGACGTTCGTGTTTTCAGCAACTGCGACGAGGTCGAGCTCCGCGTCGATGGCCGGCCGCTGGAACGGAGGCGACCGGACCAGAATCCGATGAGCGCTCGGCTGGTCCATCCTCCGTTCACCTTCCACACCGGTGGTTTCCGCCCCGGCAGCTTGGAAGCGGTGGGGTACATCGCCGGCCGGCGGGCCGCCCGGCACGTGGTGCGTACGCCGGAGACTATCGCAGGCCTGACCCTCGCCTTCGACCTGTCGGGGCGCCCCTGGGACCGGGCACGGAAGGATCATATCTTCTGCTACGCCTCGCTCCGGGACGCCCATGGGACGGTCGTGCCGGACGCCTGGGAGAACGTCGCCTTCGGAGTCACCGGCGGGGCTACGCTCATCGGCGCTAATCCATTCTCGACCGATGCGGGGATCGCCAGCATCCTGGTGCAGACCGAGGCGGGCGAGGCACCGGTCTCGGTCCATGCGCTGGCGGCCGTTTCGACGGGGGGAGCTGCGCGCATCCTGGACGCTTCGCTGGGGCTGGAAGGCAAGGCTCCCCGGCACGACCTCCGCCGCACTACCACGGGCACGGAGCTGGTGGTGAAGGGCCGGCCGGTGGCATCGCTCGCCCTGGATACTCCGAAGTTTCGCATTCCAGCCAACGCACCACCGGAGACCCGCGAGCCGTTCCACCGGTAACTGCACACCACGGAAGCACGGAATACACGGAAGGATTGCGATCAATGTTTTTGACACTCGCCCTCGCGGTGCTAGCGATCACCGCCGCCCCGCTGCAAGGCCAGGTCAGGGTGGCCTCGCCCGACGGACGAAACCAGGTCACCGTGGAGATCCGCGACGGCCGTCTGACCTACAGCCTCGCGCGCGACGGACGAGCGTTGATCCTCCCTTCCCTGCTCGGCTTCGATTTTCGGGGCGCGCGGCCGCTGCGGGACGGGCTCCGCATCACCGACAGCACCCGGCAGTCGCATGACGAATGGTGGACTCAGCCCTGGGGCGAGGTGGCCCGGGTGCGCGACCAACACAACGAGCTCGCCGTTACGATCGAGGAAACGAGGGCGCCGAGACGCGTCTTTACCCTGCGGGTGCGCGCCTTCGACGACGGCGTAGGCTTCCGGTACGAGCTCCCCAAGCAGCCCGGGCTGGGCGGGTTCGAGATCAAGGACGAGCTCACCGAGTTCGCCTTGGCCGATAATGCCCGAGCCTGGTGGATCCCGTCCAACTGGGCGCGGAAGGATCGCTCGGAGATGCTCTACTCGTCCGGGCCGGTGAGCGTGGTCGACAGCGTGCAGACCCCGCTCACAATGCAGACGCAGGACCGCCGCACGTTCATGGTCATCCACGAAGCGAACCTGGTGGACTACGCCCGGATGTTCCTGCGGAGCTCACGCACCGAGAGCCGCACCCTCACCGCGGCGCTGGCGCCGATGGCCGGCGGCATCAAGGTGCGCGGCCGCACCCCGTTCGAGACTCCCTGGCGGACGATCCAGCTGGCGGACAAGGCCACCGGCCTGGCGCCCTCGCTGCTCGGCCTCAATCTCAATCCGCCCAACGCGCTCGCCACTACCGACTGGATCCATCCCATGAAGTACGTCGGCATCTGGTGGGGCATGCACATCGGGACCGAGACCTGGAGCTCGGGACCGAAGCACGGGGCCACGACCGAGAATACGAAACGGTACATCGACTTTGCCGCCGCCAACGGGTTCGGCGGCGTGCTGGTCGAGGGCTGGAACATCGGCTGGGACGGCGACTGGATCGCGAACCGGGACGCCTTCTCCTTCACCCAGTCGTATCCCGACTATGACCTCAAGGTGGTGGCCGCGTACGCGAAGGCGAAAGGCGTGCGGCTCATCGTGCACAATGAGACCTCGGGCGGGACCCAGAACTACGAGCGCCAGCTGGACAGCGCCTTCGCCCTGTATCGCTCCCTGGGTCTCGATGCCATCAAGTCCGGCTACGTGACCGACCTGACCAGCGAGGGCCACTCGCACTATTCGCAGTACATGGTCAAGCACTACCGCAAGGTGATCGAAACCACCGCCCGATACGGGATCATGCTGGATGTCCACGAGCCGATGCACGACACCGGCGAGCGCCGGACCTACCCCAACATGATGACTCGCGAAGGCTCCCGCGGTCAGGAGTACAACGCCTGGAGCGGCGACGGGGGCAATCCGCCGGAGCACGAGACCATTCTCTTCTTTACCCGGCTGCTCGCCGGTCCCATGGACTTCACCCCGGGGATCTTTGATCTGCTGCGTGTCCGCCGGCCGGAGGAGCCGCGGGTTCGCACTACCCTGGCCAAGCAGCTCGCGCTGTACGTGGTGCTCTACTCGCCGATGCAGATGGCAGCCGACCTTCCCGAGAACTACGAGGGAAAGCCGGCATTCCAGTTCATTCGCGATGTCGCGGTGGATTGGGACACGACCCGGGTGATCGACGGCAGGATTGGCGACTACGTGATGGTCGCGCGTCGGGAGCGCGGCGGCCAGAACTGGTTCGTGGGCGCCATTACCGACGAGGAAGGCCGAACCCTCGACCTCCCGCTCTCCTTCCTGACCCCGGGCCGGCGGTACGTCGCCGAGATCTATGCCGACGGCCCGAAGGCCAACTGGCTGGACAATCCCCTGCCGGTCAGCATCACGAAACGCCCGGTCACCTCCGCCACCCGCCTCCGCGTGGTCCTGGCGCCCGGCGGCGGCCAAGCCATCCGTATTCGCCCGGAGCGATGAGTGCCCTGGAGGATGACCTCAAGGCGCTCCGGTCGCTCGCGCGGGCCATGGGTGTCCATACCCGCTACATCAACGGCTTGGGCAAGCGCGTCACAGTGGCCCCCGAGACCCTCGTGCGGGTCTGCGCGGCGCTGGGCGCACCGGTCGCGCGGCCGAGCGATGCCGCCGGCGCGCTGCGGGCACACCGGGAGACTGGCAGCGCGGGGCTGCCGCCCGTGGTGGTCGCGTGGGACGGAGGCTTGACCCCGATTCCACTCTCCAAGGGCGGACGGGTTCACGCGGAAGTGCATTGTGAGGACGGCGAGGTCGTCCCGCTCGAAGCGACGGGAGCCGAGCTACGGACGGCACGCACGCTTCCGGCGGGCTACCACCGTCTCACAGTCGAGACCCGTGGCCTGGTCGAGACCTGCACAGTGATTGCCGCACCGGTACAGGCATGGCGCCGGCCGGGTACGCACCGGAGTTGGGGGGTCGGCACCCATCTGGCCGCGCTCCGCTCGGCGAGGAGCCGATCGCTGGGAGACCTTCAGGACCTCGAGTCCCTGTGCCGTTGGGTGGGTGAGCGTGGCGGCGACCTGGTCACCGTCCTCCCCCTGGTGCCGACCTTCAACACCGGGTGGCCGGAGCCCAGTCCGTACTCGCCGGTCAGCCGGCTGTTCTGGTCCGAGCTGATTCTGGATCTCGGTGACTCCCATCGTCCTGCCGCCGCTCCCGCAGCCCTGGACGTGACTCTTGGCGACGCCGAAGTCCGAGCCGCGCTCGCTGGCCAACCGGTTCCCCCTCCGTCGGAGCTGGACAAAGAGCTGATCCGCTACGCCCGGTTCCGCGGCGCGCAGGTCCGGCTCGGCAGGAACTGGCGCGACTGGCTGTCGGCCGCGCGGGTCGGCAACTTGACGCCCGATCAGGTGGATCCCGAGGAAGAGCGCTTCCACCTCGTGGCACAGACCCTGGCGCGCGGACAGCTGCGTGACCTGAGGCAGCGCCTGGACCACGATGGATTTCGGCTCGGGCTCGACCTGGCGGTCGGCGTCCATCCCGACGGGTACGATCCCTGGTCCCGCCAGACCCTGTTCGGCGAAGGCATGTCAGTCGGTGCTCCTCCCGACCAGGGCTTTCCCAGCGGGCAGGACTGGGGCTTCAGCCCGGTGCTGCCGGGAGCGTCGCGTCGCGAGGGTCACCGCTACCTGGCGGCCTCCATCGCGCACCAGGCCGGGCTCGCGGGCGTGCTTCGGGTGGACCACATCATGGCCTGGACCCGCTTGTACTGGATCCCTCACGGGTTCGGGCTTCACGATGGGACCTACGTCTCCTATCCCGCCGAGGAGTTGTTCGCCGTGCTGAGTCTGGAGTCGAACCGCCACCGGTGCGAAGTTGTGGGCGAGAACCTGGGCACCGTGCCGCGCGAGATATACCAGGCGCTACCGCGTCACCGGATCTGGGGGATGTACCTCGCGATGTTCCAGGCGTCGGCCGGTCCGGACGTCGCCCCGCCGACTGCGGCAGACATGGCCCTGGTCGGCAGCCACGACACACCCACGTTTGCGGGCTGGATCAAGGGCAACGACATCGCCGACCGGGTGCGCTACGGTCTCCTGGCCGAGCCGGGGGTTCCGGCAGTCACCGAGGAACGATTGAGGGCCATCCAGTGGCTCGCCGAACAATTGGGGAGTACCGTAGAGGATCCACGCGCCTTTCTGATTGCGGTGCTTGAGTGGCTGGGCCAGTCGAACAGCCCACTGGTAGTTCCCTGGCTGGAGGACCTCTGGCTCGAAGAGGAGTCGGTGAACCTTCCCGGGACGCCGTCGTCGGTGCGACCCAACTGGCAGCGCCCGATGCGGCGGGTGCTCGATGAGATCTTTACCGACTCCGAGGTGGATGAGATCCTCCGCCGCCTCGATCGCGCCCGGCGGTCAGGCGGCATCTCATAAAATCTGAGGCCCAGGCTCATGGCAACACGCGCCGTCACCGCTCCTGCTCTCCCTGTCCGCTCAAAGCCGCGGCTCACGTTCTGGGAAATCTGGAACATGAGCTTCGGTTTTCTCGGCATTCAGATCGGCTTCGCGCTCCAGAATGCGAACGTGAGCCGGATCTTCGAGACGCTGGGCGCCAAGGTGGAGAACATCCCGATTCTCTGGATCGCCGCCCCGGTCACCGGGCTCCTGATCCAGCCGATCGTCGGCTACCTCAGCGATCGCACCTGGAACCGCCTGGGCCGGCGGCGTCCCTACTTCCTGGTGGGAGCCATCCTGGCGTCGCTGGCCCTGGTTGCCATGCCGAACTCACCGGCGCTGTGGGTGGCGGCCGGGATGCTCTGGATCATGGATGCCTCGATCAACATCTCCATGGAGCCGTTCCGCGCTTTCGTGGGCGACAATCTCCCTTCGGAGCAGCGGACCACCGGCTTTGCGATGCAGAGCTTCCTCATCGGGACGGGGGCGGTGGCGGCCTCCATGCTCCCTTGGCTCCTGACCACGCAGTTCGGCGTGAGCAACGAAGCGCCGCCCCACATGATTCCGGACTCGGTGCGGCTCTCGTTCTACTTCGGTGCCGCGGTGTTTTTCCTGGCAGTGCTGTGGACCGTGGTGCGGGCGAAGGAATATGCCCCCGAGGAGATGGCCAGCTTCACGGAGAATCAGGCGCGGGAGGGTGCGGTCGTGGAACGGCGGACGGCCGGGGAGTTCGCCCTGAACGGCGGGCGGCAGATCCGCGTGGGCTCGATCCTGCTCGCGGTGGGGCTGCTGCTGAGCGCCTGGCTGGCCAGTGCCGCCATCTACCAGGTGATGATTCTGTCGGCCGGCGTGGGCGTGGCCGGTGCGCTGCTCATCCTGAGTGGTCTCCTGCAACGGGGCGGGCGCTACGACAACGGGTTCGTCACCATCTTGAATGACTTCCAGGATATGCCCCGCACGATGAAGCAGCTGGCGTGGGTGCAGTTCTTCTCCTGGTTCGCGCTCTTCGCCATGTGGATCTATACGACACCAGCGGTGACCAGCCATCTCTATGGCACCACCGACCCGAGCTCAGCGATCTACAATGAGGGCGCCAACTGGGTGGGAGTCGGGTTCGGCGCCTATAACGGCGTCGCGGCAGTCGTCGCCTTCGGCATCCCGATCCTAGCCCGGCGGACCAATCGCAGGATCGCGCATGCGGTCTGTCTCGTCTGTGGCGCGCTCGGGCTCCTGTCGATCCTCGTGCTCAAAGACCCCCGGCTCCTGTTGGTCTCCATGGTGGGGGTCGGGATCGCGTGGGCCAGCATCCTCGCGATGCCCTACGCAATTCTGACGGGGTCGCTGCCGCCCTCGAAAATGGGCTACTACATGGGGGTCTTCAATTTCTTCATCGTGATCCCCCAGATCGTGGCAGCCGCCCTCCTCGGTTTTCTGGTGAGCCGCTTCTTCGGTGGTGAGGCGATCTATGCACTGGCCATCGGCGGCGGGTCGCTGATACTTGCCGCACTGCTCACGCTGAGAGTTGAAGACCGGGACGAGCCGGAGGTCGGGACGTGGCATCCAGGGTTCCCTCCCTCCTCGGTCTGATCGGCCTCGGCACCCTCCTGGCCGGAGGGTGTGGAGGCGCCTCCCGCTCCGACGGGGCGGGCCGCGGCCATGCGACCGCCGCCGCCACTCGCCCGTCCACATTCTGGAACAGTGCAACCGTCTACTTCCTGCTCACTGATCGCTTCTACAATGGCGACCCTACCAACGACCGCGCGCTCGGGCGGGCACAAGACGGCGCCGTGCTGCGCGGCTTCCAGGGTGGAGACCTCGCCGGCGTGCTCCAGAAAATCGAAGGAGGATACTTCGACAGCCTGGGCGTGACCGCCATCTGGATGACGCCCTTCGTGGAGCAGATCCACGCTGGCGTGGACGAGGGAACCGGAAAGACGTACGGCTTCCACGGCTATTGGACCCGTGACTGGACTGCCGTGGACCCGGCGCTGGGAACAACGGACGACCTTCGCGCGGTGGTGGACGCTGCCCATCGGCGCGGTATCCGCGTACTCATGGACGCGGTGATCAACCACACCGGGCCTTCGACCGGGCAGGATCCGGCATGGCCCGACGACTGGGTTCGCACCGCACCCAACTGCACCTACAAGGACTACGCCACGACGGTCGATTGCACCCTGGTGGCCACGCTCCCCGACATCCGCACCAATAGTGACACGCCGGTCGAGCTGCCCCAGGCGCTGCTCGAGAAGTGGGCGCGGGAGGGACGTCGGGATCAGGAGGTCGCGGAGCTGGACAACTACTTTCGGCGCACCGGTCACCCGCGCGCTCCACGCTACTACGTCATCAAGTGGCTCACCGACTGGGTGCGTGAGCTCGGCTTCGACGGCTACCGGGTAGACACCGCCAAGCACTTCGAGCCGGCGGTGAGCGCCGAGCTGAAGCGGGAGGCCGAGGATGCGCTGGCGAACTGGAGGCAGGCGCATCCGGCGCAGGCTGGGGATGACAGCATTCCCTTCTATATGGTAGGCGAGGTTTACGGTTGGGAGCTCGGCCAGGGGAGGGAGTACAGCTTCGGCGACCGAACTGTGGACTTCTTCTCGAACGGGTACGACGCGCTCATCAACTTTGGCTTCAAGAGCGACACCGGATCGATGGATGGTCTTTTCACCCGCTATTCCTCGACGATCAATCAAGGGGCGCTTCGCGGGGTCAGTCTCCTTAACTACCTGAGCTCACACGACGACGGGTCGCCGTATGACCGGGACCGGAAGGATCCCATCGGCGCGGGAACCCGTCTGCTCCTGGCTCCCGGTACTGCCCAGATCTACTACGGGGACGAGCTCGCTCGTCCGCTTCAGGTCGCAGGCGCGGAGGGAGACGCCAATCTGCGCTCGTTCATGAATTGGGCGGACCTGGAGGGCGGCGGGGCGGCGGCGAAGGTCCTAGAACACTGGCGGAAGCTGGGCCGGTTCCGCCGAGCCCATCCGGCTGTGGGGGCCGGCGCGCATCGCACCCTTCAGGCGAAGCCGTACATCTTCAGCCGGACGCTCGAGTCAGGTGGGCGAGTCGATCGCGTTTTGGTGGCGATGGATCAGGGGCGAGGTGCCAAGACCATACCGGTCCTCGGCGTGTTCCCGGACGCTGCGAAGCTTGTCGATGCCTACTCGGGAGCTTCTGGTACGGTGAGGGACGGAACGATCTCGCTTACTACGAGTTCGGGTTTGGTACTGCTGGCCGAGCAACGGTAACCGCTCAACACGAAAAGCGCCGGAGCTCGGTCGGTGGTGGCGGATAAGTGAGTCGCGAGGGACCTCGCTCCATGATCAGTCACCAGAGTGGGTTGCTCGCGGGGACGGGGCCGCGGAGGCACTGCGTTCTTTTGTGCCGGAGCGGCTCCCGGACCCGCTTCACATTTGTGCTGACACGTGGTTCCAGTCTTCAGTAAAGAAGCACTCACTCCCGAATCCACACGCTCGCCGATTTGGGCGGTAGCCTAGCCTGGAGCTTCCCCCCGGCCACACTCGCCGCGCCACCTGCGGGGAAGGCAGCGCGATACTTGCCCTCCGCCGCGACCGACAGTTCAACTGGCCGGTCTGAGACATTGAAACCGACAATGGCCCGCCTGTCGCCGAGCAAACGGTCGTACACCATCAGACCCCGCTTATCGTCGGTTACGAGCCAGTTGAGCGTGCCGTCCACCAGGAGCCGGAGGTTCTGGTTCCTGAGCGCGATCAAATCCCGGTAAACCCGGAAGAGCGCGGTGTCGGGGACCACGCGATCCCGGTGCCGGGCCCGGCCAAAGGGGTGCACTACCTCATCTTCATAGCGCAGATCCGACCAGACCATCGGCTTCCTCTCGTCAGGATCATCCGCACCCCACATCCCCACCTCGTCGCCGTACCAGACATGCGGCGCCCCGATATAGGTGAACTGCTGGACCAGTATCAGCTCCTGGAGCCGGCGGGTGCGCTCGTCGGGCCGGTCGATCCGGTACCGGGGGTCTTCGCGCGGGGAGTTGTGGAACTTGTAGCGGCCCGGGTTGTAGATCGAGGTACCGAAGCGCGGCGTGTCATGGCTCGCGGTCAGGTTCATCATCACCTTGAGGTGCGCGGGCGCGATGCCGCTGGCCAGGGAGTCGAGGCTTGCGGCGTACGCCGAGGCGGTCATGGGCGACGGGGCGCGGGCAAAGAAGCTCCGGGTGGGCATGTACCAGCGGTAGTTCATCACCGCATCGAAAACGTCGCCCTTGAGCCAGGGCCTTGGGTCCCAGATGGTGTCCGGCCATTTCTCCCACCACACCTCGCCCACGAGGTAAGCCTCCGGGTTGATGCTCCGCACGAAGTGCCGGTAGTCGCGCCAGAAGCCAAGCGGGACCATCTCGGCCACGTCCAGCCGAAAGCCATCCACGCCATCCGAGAGATTGCCATCCCCGTTGGGGTCCAGCCAGCGGCGGGTGACGTTGAACGTCAGGTCCCGGACGCCGGGGACGAGGTTGCCCTCGATCGGGCCGTGGGTCTTCCCCTCCGGCCGGCCAACCTTCTTCCACTCCGGCAGCCAGGGCACGCCGGCCCAGCCACGATAGCGGAACTCGTTGGTGTCCGGGGTCGCCGGGTCGTCGAAGCGCTCGATCGCGTACCAGTCCGCGAACCGCGACGCGCGTTGGTGCTTGAGCACGTCCTGCCAGGCCCAAAAGGTGATCCCGGTGTGATTCCAGGAGTAATCCATGATGATGCGCATGCCCCGGTGATGCGCTTCGCGTACCAGGGCCAGAAAAAGGCTGTCGGCGGCGGTCCACTTCCAGGTGGCCGGATCGACCGGATTCTCCGCCGCCATGCGGGCCTCGTCGCCGCGCGGGTCGGGGCCGAAGTTGCGGTCGATGTGGCGGTAGTTCCGGGCATCGTACTTGTGCAGGGAGGGCGCGTCGTTCACCGGGTTGAGAAAGAGGGCGGTGACCCCCAGGTCCTGGAGATAGTCGAGCCGGTCAATCACCCCTTGCAGGTCGCCGCCGTAGCGGCGGGACTGCACGGTCGAGTAGAAGTCCTTTCCGGTCGCCTTGGCCCACGGCTCCTGCCGATACCAGTCCTGCGACCACGGCGTCGGCCGCCAGGCGGCGGGTGGGCGCTGGTCGGTCACTCCCTCGATGTCGTGCGGGGTCGGATCGTTGGAGGAGTCACCGTTGCGAAAGCGCTCGACGAAGATCTGATACCAGATGGCATCCCCAGCCCAGGAAGGCACGCCCAGGTTCGTGGTAGCCGTCTCCCGGGGCGACTCTCGTGCGCATCCGGTGGCAAGGAGCAGAAGGATCAGTAGCCTCGGCATCAACTCCTCCATGAGGACGGGCGCAAAATCGACAAGCAATCATAAATCACTTCGGGCACTCTTGCCTCCGCCACCGGAATGCTGCACAATAGAGGCACGGGCGAACGATCCGCGCCCAACCTCATCGACCCTGCCCCAGCCAGGGTCCTCGTGAGGCAAAGGGGGGCACACTCCCGGATCCCTCTGATGGAGCCTTTGGGACGCCGCGGGCGTCGTCGCTGGGGGGCGTATCGCCTGTGGCCTGACCCAAAGGACCACACCGATGCCAACCGATAAAGACTTCAAGCGCCTGGTCCGCGGGCGCATGCAGAAGACGGGCGAATCCTACACCACCGCCCGCGCGCACCTCCGGAAACAAAAGCCTACTGCCGTCCCCATCGTCCCTGCCCCGGCCGACTATGCCAGGCTCGCCGGCAGGAGCGACGCGACCATCAAGGAAAAAACGGGCTGCAACTGGGAGCGCTGGGTCAAGGCGCTCGATCACACGAAGGCCTACACCTGGCCCCACCGGGAGATCGCGAAGTACGTCAACGAGAAGTACAAGATCCCGGGCTGGTGGGCGCAGTCGGTCACGGTCGGGTACGAGCGCATCAAGGGTCTTCGCGCCGTCGGGCAGCGCCGGGACGGCGCTTTCGAGGCCAGCAAGAGCAAGACGTTCACGGTACCGCTGAGCCGGCTGTACGGCGCTTTTGAAAACGCCCGGATGCGGGCCCGGTGGCTGCCTGGGGTGGACCTCACCGTCCGCACTGCCACCCGGGAGAAGTCGATGCGGATCACGTGGGCCGACCAGACGTCGGTGGTGGTGGGATTCGAGGGCAAGGGGCCAGCAAAAAGCCTGGTGGCGCTCACCCACGAGAAGCTGCCGGATAAGACTTCGTCGACCCGCATGAAGGAGTATTGGGCCGATCGGCTGGACGTATTGAAGGACATGCTGGCACCGAAGTAGGCGCGTAGATGGTTGGCAAGGGCTGGCGACACGCTGTCAGCCCTGCCCAACCTCCCTCATCCTCGAGGCCAATGGGAGCTGGATCCATGACACTGCCTCCGGAAGTCTGGCTTCGCGGCCCGATCACCGGCGTTCAGCCGCTTCTCCAGCCCGCTGCCCACACGCTCAAGCAGGTGGGTGAGGACGTAATACCGATCGTTCAGCACCTCACCCCGAACGAGCTCTGGGCTCGGCCCGGGGGCGCGGCCTCGATAGGATTCCATCTGGCCCACCTTCCCGGCAGCCTGGATCGGCTGCTGACATACTCGCGCGCCGAGGCCCTCACCGACGATCAGCTCGCTACGCTGGCCGCCGAGCGGACGGTCCATGAGGATCGGCCAGAGCTCACGCGTTTATTGGCGAGATTCGACGCCGGGTTGGAGGCGGCCATCGACTATTTGCGGACCGTGCCCCCCGACAGTCTGCTCCTGCCGCGGGAGGTGGGACGTAAGCGGCTGCCTTCCACGACGATGGGACTGATCTTCCACGCCGCCGAACACTCGTCTCGCCACGCCGGCCAGATTGTGACCCTGACTCGCGTCGTGCACGACTAGGCTCCCGGTAAGTTCGAGTGACGTCACAACGATCGGTGCTCGTCGCGAGACTGGGCGCCCTGGCGGCGGTGGTTCTCTGGGGACTCTCGTTTGTCGCCACCAAGGCGGCACTGCGGGAAGTCTCGCCCATCACGCTGATCTTTACCCGCTTCGCTCTCGGCACCACAGTCCTCTTCCTGATTCTCGCACTCAGGCGCGAGTCGCTCGCACCGCCCCGGGATGCGTGGCCGATGCTGGCGCTGATGGGCTTCGTCGGCATCTTTCTGCATCAGGTGATCCAGGTTCACGGGCTTACCCTGACGACTGCGATACGGACCGGATGGCTCATCGGTCTGACCCCGATCTGGTCGGCGGTGCTGGCCGCGCTTTTTCTGGGCGAGCGTTTCGGCCCGAGAAAGCTCTTCGGCCTGGCCCTGGGGACGGTTGGAGCGCTCCTCGTCATCACCAGAGGTGAGCTCTCAGCCCGGGTCCTCGCCCTGCCCTCAACCCGAGGGGATCTAATGGTTCTCGCCAGTACCGTGACGTGGGCGATCTATACTATCCTGGGCCCCAAGACTCTCAAGCGCCTGGGCAGCGGCAGGGCAACCGCCGGAGCCATGCTGGCCGGTTGGGCCATGATGATTCCCTTCTTCGTCAACACGGCTGGTTGGCAGGAGTATCGTTCCTTGTCATCGACAGCCGTGACCGCCATTGTCTTTCTGGGTGTCGGCTGCTCAGGGCTCGGCTATCTGCTCTGGTACGCGGCACTGGAACGTATCGAAGCCTCACAAGTGGCAGCGTTTCTCTACCTGGAACCGCTGGTCACCCTCGCCGCGGCTGTGGCGTTTCTGGGCGAATCAGTTTCCGTCTCGACCATTCTCGGCGGCATTCTTGTCTTGATCGGTGTGCTGACGGTACAGACCGCGCATGAGCGCTGATATCGAGGTTAGAAATGTGTTCACGATGAAAGGCCGGGGCGCGGTGGTCATCGGGTACCTTCGCCGAGGCACCGCGCTCATCGGTCAACAGACGCGAGTGCCAGCGCTTGCAACGGGGTCGAATCGGGTTCTCACTCTCGCCGCGGTCGAGACGGTGCACGCACCCGATAGCAGCGAGAGCGCGCTCGGGCTCGTCTTCCGGGAACGACCAACGCTCGAAGAAATTGGTTCAGCGCTTCCGCCCGGCACGATACTCCGATTCGAGGACGCCACGATCGCATGATGACCATACCTCTCTTTTTGCGCACCCTCGCGAGAGTCGCCGTCATGTCGGCTGTCATGGCGACCTCGGCCGCCGCTCAGACCGAAGGGTGTGAGCCCGTCGCCGAACGTGCCGGGCGCGGGTTCGGCTGCTTCATCACAGCCCGCCAGGAGCTGGGAGCGTTGCCCAGGGATTCGGCCCTCTACTGGCATATCGACGCCTTCCCCACTCAGGCTCTGGCCGAGGCGGCCAGGGTCCCGCGGAGCACCGTGGTGCGGTCCCTGGATCGAATCTGGCTCTTCACCATCGCGGAGGCTGGCTGGCGACCGGCGACGGGCAAACGGATCGCCCTGGCGGGTCCACTACCCCTCGTCGAGGCTGACAGTTTCGCAGCCGTCTACATGGAGGGGGTGTTCCAGCCAGGCATGCGATCTCCGGTGCATCGCCATGCGGGGGTCGAAGCCTGGTACACGTTGGAGGGCGAGCAATGCCTGGAAACCCCGGAGGGCATTCTGGTACAGCGGGCGGAGGGGCCAGGCGTGATGGTCCGCGGCGGGCTACCCATGATGCTGACGGGCACCGGGACGGCAGTACGCCGATCGCTGGTGCTCATTCTGCAGGACGCCACGAAGCCACGGTCCATGCTGGCCACCGATTGGGCGCCCAAGGGCGCGTGCCGTCCCTAGCTTCTGTGAAAGCATCCGTCTTTATCGCCACCAGCCTCGACGGCTTCATCGCCCGAGCCAACGGCGACATTGATTGGCTCCCGACGGACGCCGAAGAGCACGGCTACGAAGCATTCATCGCCTCGGTAGATGCGTTGATCATTGGCCGAAAGACCTACGAGACGGTCCTGGCCTTCGATAGCTGGCCGTATGGGGAGAAGCCCGTGTTCGTGCTGAGCACCAGCCCCCTCGCCCCCGCCCCGCCCGGGGCTGTTGTCGAGCATATGTCGGGAGCTCCGGCCGAGATCGTGTCGCAGCTAGACGCCCGGGGAGTGCGTCATGTCTACGTGGATGGAGGGATCACCATCCAGCGCTTTCTGCAGGCCGGCCTCATCCAGCGTCTCATTATTACCCGCATCCCCGTGCTAATCGGCAGCGGGATCCCTCTGTTCGGTCCTCTGCAGGGCGATATAGCCCTCAGGCACGTGGCGACACGGCACTACGCCAGTGGGCTGGTCCAGAGCGAATATCTGATTCCAGAGACGTGAAATGGATCAGCGTCAGTTGGCCAGTGGGCTGCAGTAGGAGGGGCCGGTAGGAGAGGACTGATCGCCTCTTTTCCTACCGGCCCCTACCGCCGCGGTCTACCGCCGGCTGCCGGCGGTTTCTCCTTCGAACGCCCGCTCCAGCTCCGCGATGTCGAGCTTCTTCATCTGCAACATTGCATCCATGACCCGACCGGCCTTTTCCCGGTCCGGATCGGCCATCATCTCGGCCAGCACGGTCGGCACCACCTGCCAGGACAGGCCGTACTTGTCCTTGACCCAGCCGCACTGCTGAGCCTGCTTGTCCCCACCCGCTCCGAGCTTGTTCCAGTAGTGATCGATCTCCTCCTGGGTCCGGCACATGATCTGGAACGAGACAGCCTCATTGAACTTGAAGACCGGCCCGGCGTTGAGTGCGGTGAACGGCTGCCCGTTGAGCTCGAAGTCCACCGTCATCACGGAGCCGGCCGGCCTCTTGTGTACTTCACGCCCAGCCTCGCCATAACGGCTGATGGTTCCAATCTTGGAGTTCTTGAAGATGCTGGTGTAATAGCGGGCGGCCTCTTCGGCCTGAGAGTCGAACCACAAACACGGGACGATCGGTTGTACGCCAGCCATGATTTGCCTCCTTGTGGAATGCGGGAACACGAGGGAACCACTGACCCGCCTCGGCGGCAGCGTTTCGCCTCTCCCAACGCGAGAGTCAGCGCCCATTCTGCCTCCGAGTGATCAGGGCGGACTGTGACGGAGATCACGGCGGCAAGGCTGCCAGACGATGCGGTGCCGCGATAAGTTGTCTCATGCCTCACGAGATCAGCCTCATCACCACGGTCGCCGCGGGTCTGGGCCTTGCGTTGATCATCGGGTTTGCCGCCACCCGGGCCGGCCTGCCACCGCTGGTCGGATACCTCGTTGCCGGCATCATCATCGGTCCGGCCACCCCGGGCTTCGTGGCGGACATGGAGCTCGCCGGCCAGCTCGCTGAGATTGGCGTGATGCTGATGATGTTCGGGGTCGGCTTGCACTTCTCGATCCAGGACCTGCTGGCCGTCCGCCGCGTCGCGATCCCCGGCGCCATCGTGCAGATCGGTGTAGCCACGGCGCTGGGCGCGGCGACGGCACTCTGGTGGGGCTGGTCGGCCGGAGCCGCGCTGGTGTTCGGGCTGGCGCTCTCAGTGGCCAGTACGGTGGTCCTGCTAAGGGCTCTGGAGGGTCGCGGCCTTCTAAGCTCGTTGAATGGCCGCATCGCGGTCGGCTGGCTAGTGGTCGAGGACCTGGTAGTGGTCCTCATCCTGGTGCTGCTCCCTGCCCTGGCCGGAGTACTGGGCGGAACGGCCGCCGACACGGCTGAAGGGTCCCTCGGAAGCGCGCTGGTGCTGACGCTCGGCAAGGTTGCCGCGTTCGTGGCCATCATGCTGGTGGTCGGCCGCCGCCTCCTGCCTGGGCTGCTCTGGGCCGTGGCCCGCACCGGCTCCCGGGAGCTCTTCACCCTGGCTGTGATCTCAACGGCAGTCGGCGTGGCCTACTTGTCGGCCGAGCTATTTAGCGTGTCGTTTGCCCTGGGCGCGTTCTTCGCGGGCATGATGATGCGGGAGTCGTCGCTCAGTCACCGGGCGGCGGAAGAGTCGCTCCCGTTTCGGGACGCGTTTTCGGTGTTGTTCTTCGTATCCGTGGGAATGCTGTTCGATCCCCACATCTTAGTCACCGAGCCGCTGAGGGTCTTGGCCGTGGCCGCGATCATCATGATTGGGAAGACCGTGGCCGCTATCGCCCTCGTGCTGGCCTTCCGCTACCCGCTCAACACTGCGCTCACGGTCGGCGCCAGTCTGGCCCAGATCGGCGAGTTCTCCTTCATTCTGGCGGGCCTGGGCGTGACCCTCGGCCTTCTGCCGAAGGAGGGGCAGAGCCTGATCCTGGCCGGAGCCTTGATCTCGATCTCGCTCAATCCCCTCCTCTTCGCGGCTATCGAACCGGCCCAGCGGTGGATCCGTTCCCGGTCCCCGGTCGCCCGGGCACTGGAGCGAAGTGACGATCCGCTGGCCGAGCTGCCGTCGTCGGTCAACCAGGATCTGCTGACCGGGCATGTGCTGCTGGTAGGCTATGGCCGGGTTGGAAGCCGCATAGCCGAGGCGCTGGCCACGAATGGGATTCCTTTCGTGGTGGCAGAGCAGAACCGCGAGCTGGTCGAGGGTCTCCGGCGACGCGGTGTTCCGGCCGTCTCCGGAGACGCCTCGGAGCCTGCGGTCCTGGTCCAGGCACACGTGGTCCGCGCGAGGCTGCTGATCGTTGCGACTCCCAATACGGCGGGGGTGCGGAAGATGGTAGAGACCGCCAAGACGCTGAATCCCAGGATCGAGGCCCTGCTGCGCACCCACAACGACGAGGAGGCTGCCCTGTTCCGAAAGGAAAACCTGGGCATGGTGTTCATGGGAGAGCATGAGCTGGCGAGGGCGATGACGCGGCAGGCGCTGATGCGGATGGGGGCAGCGGTCGACGAACGAGCCGAAGTTGAGCTGACGTGAAAAAACCACTGGCAGATAAAGTCGCATTGGTGGCCGGCGCGACCCGGGGAGCGGGACGCGGGATAGCGGTGCAGCTCGGCGCGGCGGGAGCCACCGTCTACGTCACCGGGCGAACGACCCGCTCCCAGCAATCGGAGATGAACCGCCCGGAGACGATCGAAGAGACCGCGGCGCTGGTGGATGCTGCCGGCGGGCGTGGGATGCCGGTCCGGGTGGACCATCTGATGCCCGCCGAGGTGAGCGCGTTGGTCGACCGGATACGACGCGAACAGGGCAAGCTGAACATCCTGGTGAACGACATCTGGGGCGCCACCAGGATGGAGTGGAACAAGTCCGTCTGGGAGTCCTCGCTGGAGTATGGGCTGCATACCCTCCGCCTGGGGGTGGACACGCACGCCATCACCAGCCACTTCGCGATACCCCTCCTGATCGAGACGCAGGATGGCCTCGTCGTCGAAGTGACCGATGGGACCGATGCGTACAATGCCACCCACTATCGAGTCTCCTTCTTCTACGATCTGGCCAAGGCCGCGGTGAGCCGGATGGCGTTTGCTCTGGCCCATGAGCTCGGCCCTCGCGGCGCGACCGCCGTGTTGCTGACGCCCGGCTGGCTGCGATCCGAGTTGATGCTGCAGGAATTCGGTGTGAGCGAGTCGAACTGGCGCGATGCGACCGCACGCGTGCCCCACTTCGCAATCTCCGAGACCCCGACGTTCGTCGGCCGGGCGGTGGTGGCGCTGGCGCAAGATCCCGAAGTGAAGCGGTGGAACGGGCAGTCTCTTTCGAGCGGGCAGCTGGCAAGGATTTACGGCTTCACCGATCTCGACGGCAGCCAGCCCGACGCCTGGCGATACGTCGCCGAAGTCCAAGACGAGGGCAAGCCAGCGGACACCACCGGGTACCGCTAGGCGCCTCCTACGGCTTTGACTGACCGCCCGTCCGCCTTTCCGCCCGTCCGTCCTGATCCAGATGCAGCTCGTGCTTGGCAGTCCGGTCTATGATGAAGACGATCAGAACCCCCACGATCGCCGCGCCCAGGAGCCAGAGCTCGACCCGCTTCACGTGACCCAGGAGCGCCGTGGCGCTGCCACTCAGGAGATAGCCCAGGGTAGTGAACACCAGCGAGCCCAGCACGCAACCCACGCTATCGATCACGAGAAATCGGCGGAACGGGAGCCCATGCAGGCCCCAGAAGATCATGCTGGCGCTCTTGGTTCCATACACGAAGCGAGCCGCCAGGAGCTGCCAGGGACCCAGCTGCGCCGCAAGCCGCTCGATCGTTGGTCCCACCCTGCGATAGAACCTGCCCTCCCGGAATCGTGGCCCGCGAAACCGCCCCAGGGCGTACCAGGCGCAGTCGCCCACCAGGCTTCCGAGCGCTCCGGCCGCCACCGCGAGGGAAAAGGAGAAGATGCCCAAATGGGCGACCACACCGGCAAGAAGAAGGGTGAAGTCGCCCTCGAAGGCCGAGCCGACCAGCACCGCGATCAGACCATACTGGATGAGGAGGTGCTGTAAATGCATCTATACCTTCTGTTGCTGCGAAGGTAGTCCGAGGTGAGCGCCGGCCGCGGTTAACGCCTGATCTACGTCGTCGAACAGGTTCTCCGCTCCAATCTCATCCAGCAGCCCCGACCGCTCCAGCGCCACCCTTGGCTGCGCGTGCACCTCTGAAAAGAGCACCAGCGTTCCGTCCCGCCGTGTCCGCCGCACCAGATCCCGAAGAGCGTGCATTGCGGTGGAGTCGATGGCCGGCACGTGACGCATGCGGATGATCAACACCTTGGGCTTCCTGGAGACCTCGCTCAGCGTGTCCTTGAACTTCTCCGCAGCTCCAAAAAAGAAGGGCCCGTTGATCTCGTAGACCTCCACGCCCCGGGGGATCGTCCGCCGATAGATGGCGCCCGAGTGATCGCTGCTGGGGCCAGTGTCCTGGATCTCCCGGGAGACCAGCGTCACGTTGGTCACCTCGGCCATTCGCTTCATGAAGAGGAACGAAGCCAGCACCATCCCCACCCCGATCCCGACGGTCAGGTCCACCAGCAGGGTGAGCAGGAAGGTCACCACCATGACGATGGCATCGCTCTTGGGCGCGCTGAGCTCGCTCCGAAAGACCCGCCACTCCGCCATCCGGTACGCCACCCAGAGGACGATGGCGGCGAGCGTCGCCAACGGAATCAGCGCGGCCCAGTGCCCCAGGAAGAGCGTGATGACCAGCAGGGTGAGCGCGTGAACGATACCAGCCACCGGAGTCCGCGCCCCGCTCTTGACGTTGGTGGCCGTCCGGGCGATGGCGCCGGTGGCGGGAATGCCGCCGAACAGCGGCGAGGCGACGTTGGCGACTCCCTGGGCGATCAGCTCCATGTTGGAGCGATGCCGTCCCCCGATCATACCATCGGCCACCACCGCCGACAGTAGCGACTCGATGGCGCCGAGCGCGGCGATGGCCATGGCGGGGCCGACCAGCTCACGGATCTGGGCCAGCGAGGTCGAGGGCAGTGTGAGCCGGGGAAATCCGGCGTGGATCTCGCCGAAGCGGGAGCCGATGGTCTCCACCGGCAGGCCCAGCAGCTGCACTGCCACTGTCATCACCAGCAAGGCGACGAAGGGTCCGGGAATCTTGCGGCCGATTCTCGGCCACAGCCCCATGATGAGGAGGGTGCCGGCGGAGATCGCCACGGCGTAGGGATTGGTCGTTCCGATGTTCTGCCCGTACACCAGCAACCGCTCGATCACCTCCGGCGGCGCGGACGGCAACCGAAGCCCTAACACGTCTCGCAGCTGCTGGACGGTCAGGATCACCGCGATGGCGCTGGTGAAGCCGGTGACGACCGGAAAGGGGATGAACTTGATCGCGCCCCCCACCCGGGCCAGGCCCAGGCCGATCAAGAACAGACCGGCCATCAGGGTAGCGACCAGGAGCCCGTCCACCCCGAACTTCTGCACGATGCCATAGACGATGACGACGAAGGCGCCGGTTGGCCCGCCGATCTGTACCCGGGAGCCGCCCAGCGCGGAGATGATGAACCCCGCAATCACCGCCGTGTAGAGGCCCCGGTCCGGGGTGACCCCGCTGGCGATGGCAAAGGCGATGGCGAGCGGGAGTGCCACGATGCCGACGATGACGCCGGCGGTGAGGTCCGCGACGAACTGCTCGCGGTTGTAGGTCTTGAGTGTGGTGACGAGCTTCGGAACGAGCACTAAAGCAGCATCCAGCCTGCCAAGCCGAGCAGCAGCAGAAAGCCGCAGACGTCGGTGAAAGTGGTGACGAAGATCGAGGAGGCCACCGCGGGGTCGATGCCGAATCGCTCCAGGACGAGCGGAATGAACGCGCCGGCAAATCCGGCCACGGCCAGATTGCCCATCATGGCGAGGAAGACCACCAGGCCGAGACGGGCGCCCTCGCCCATCAGAGTGGCCACGGTTCCCACGGCGAGTCCCATGACGAGGCCGTTGGTCAGGCCCACCAGGATCTCCTTACCCACCACCCGGGTGAACACATCCACCGGGATCAGCCCCAGCGCGAGGCGCCGGACCGTGACAGCGAGCGCCTGAGTTCCGGCGTTGCCTCCCATGCCCGCGATGATGGGCATCCACACCGCCAGGGCAAGCGTCTGTTGAATGGTGCTTTGGAAAAAGTAGACCACGCCGCCCGCGAGAAACGCAGTGAGCAGGTTCAGCGAGAGCCACGGCAGGCGGCTGCGGACCGCGGTTTTCCAGCCGGCGGCCAGATCCTCGTCCGCCGAGACGCCGCCGAATTTGAGCAGGTCTTCGGTGGTCTCGGCCTCCACCACGTCGATGACGTCATCGAAGGTCACCCGGCCCAACAGTCGTCCATGGTCGTCCACCACCGGCACGCTGGGAAGGTTGTAGCGCGCCATCAGGCGGGCGACTTCTTCCTGGTCCAGGTCCGGCGTCACCGAGATATCGGCATCGGCCATGAACGCTCGGACCGGCCGTTCCGGCCGGCTGATCACCAGATCCTTGAACGGCAGGACCCCGACCAACCTGCCGTCCTTGTCCACCACGAACACCTGGTAGAAGTCCTCCACCTCCTCCGCCTGCCGCCGGATCTCTTCCAGCGCGTGCTCCGCGGTAGCGGTATCGGGGACGGTCACCAGGTGGGTGGTCATCCGCCCACCGGCGGACTCCTCGTGATAGCGGAGGAGGCGATCTACCTCGGCCCGGTCGTGAACGCCGGAGAGAATCTGCTCCTGCTGCTGCTGATCGAGGTCGCCCAGGATGTCGGCCGCGTCGTCGTCATCCAGCTCTCCGACGATCTCCGCGGCCTGCCCCGGATCGAGCGCCGCCAGGGTCCCGGAGGCGTGCCCCTCCTCCGACATCTCTGCCAACGCATGGCTGGAGATCTCGGCGGGCAGCGCCTGCACCGCCGCGAGGCGCTCGTCCTCGTCCAGAGCCGACAGCACCTCGGCCAAGTCCGCCGGCTCGATGTCGTGCGCCCGGCGAACGAAGAGCGCCATCTCGCCCTTCCGCACCAGGTCGACCATCCGCTGGAGCAGCTTCTTCATGACCTGCCCGGAAGGCTGAAGCAGCTTCTTCATGATGTGCCCGGAAGGAGTGGCACCGCTGGGCTGGGACTGGAGCGGATCAACAGGCGCTCGATGCGGGTTGGCGACGCCTGGATGACGTCGAATTCCAGGCCGCGCACGACGAACCGCTCACCTGCACTGGGGATCCGGCCAGCCCACTCGACCAGGAGGCCGCCGATGGTGGTGGAGCGTCCCGACGGCAGGAGGACGCCAAATCTCTCCTGAATCGCCTCGTGTGACACATTGCCGTCGGTCTCGAACACGGCGCCGATGGCGCCGGGCGCGGCGCGAACCTCGTCGTCGTGCTCATCGAAGATCTCGCCGACCAGCTCCTCCAGCAGATCCTCCAGCGTTGCGATGCCGAGCGTGCCGCCGAACTCGTCCAGCACCACGGACAGATGCCGCCGCTCGCGTTGCATGTCGAGCAGCAGATCGCCACAGCTCCGGCTGGCCGGTGTCACGGCCACCGGGCGGATGGGGAGAGGATCTCCCGGCTGGAGCTTGAACAGATCGAAGGCGTGCAGCATGCCGATGATGTCGTCGAGCGTCTCCCGGAAGATCGGAATCCGGCTGTAGCCGCTGCCGGCGAAGACCAGGCGGATCTCATCCAGCGGCGCATTCTCCTCGATGGCCACGATGTCGGTGCGAGGAGTCATCACCTCGCGCACCGGGCGCGCGCTGAAGGCCATGACACCGCCCACCATCATCAGCTCGTGGTCATCGGCGACCCCGACCGCGGCACCCTCCCGCCAGATGGAACGGAGATCGGTCGGCCGGGTGGCGGTCCGGGCCGGCAATAGGAGGCCGAGCACTCGCGACCAGGGACGGAGAATGGGTATGACCCGGTCAGCCACCGTCTCGGCCCGCGGCTGTGTCAGCCAGCGGGGAACCAGGTAGGCGGCGAACAGAACCAGGGGTACGGCGAGCAACGCCACCGCCACGACCAGACGGGGTGCGCCGGACCCGGCCAGGAAACCGGGCACCGACGCGCCCAGCAACAGGACCCCCAGCGACGTGGTGGCCGAGGCCGCGGTGAGGTAGTAATCGATCTGGGCCAGCCCGCTGAGCGACGGCGCTGCCCCGCGGAGCCGGCGTCCCACAGCCCGGGTCAGCTCCGCCCGGCTCACGGTAATGAGGGCCGCGCCCGCCGTCGCGCCAAACGCGGTCAGCGCGATTCCGAGGGCAATCGCGAGCCAGGTCATCGGCCGGTTTTATCCGAAGGAACGGTGGCCTCGAGCGGCTGGCGATGAACCGCGATGCGTTTGACCCGGCGGCGGACCACGTGCTCGACCACCAGGCGGAATCCCTCGACGTCGATCGATTCACCGACTCGAGGCACCCGGCCAAACTCCGCCAGCACCAGCCCGCCAACCGTGCTCACGTCGTCGCGGTCGAAGCTGTGACCCAGTATGGACTCCAGCTCGGTCAGGGCCACCCCGCCCTCAACCCGCCATTGGTCCTCGCTCATCACCTGGATCGGCGCCACCTCGTCAGTGTCGTACTCGTCCTGGATCTCGCCGACGATCTGCTCCAGGATGTCCTCCAGTGTTACGATCCCGGCCGTGCCCCCGAACTCGTCCACCACCACGGCCAGGTGGCTCGGCCCGCGCTGAAAATCGCGCACCTGGCGGTCGAGCGTCTTGGCTTCGGGCACGAACGCGGCGGGCCGGATGAGCGTTCGCCAGTGCCGGGTGTCCGTAGGCCCCAAGGCCAGGATATCCTTGGCATAGACCACTCCCACCACCTCATCCGGATGTCCGTCATACACCAGCAGACGGGCATGCTCCGAGCTCTGGAGTGTCTTGACCACTTCCTCGCGATCGGAGGCAGAGTCCACCGCGATGATGTCGATGCGCGGGGTCATCACCTCCGCCACGGTGGTATCGGCCAGTGCAAAGACGCCCAGTAGCATGTCGCGTTGCGCCGCTCCGGCTTGCCTCGTCGTCCGCACCGGCGCCCGCTCCCGGGCGCGTGCGTCAGCCCAGCCCGCAAGCCGCAGCAGCGGCTGAAATGGAACCAGCGTGGCCACGGCCGCTCGGCGGGCTGGCAGGGTGAGCTCCGGCGCCACCGCGGCCAGCAGGCGCGGCAGCAGATCGCCCAGCACCCAGACTAGCACCACGGCGAGGAAGAGGCGCATGAGGCCCGCCGCCGGTGACCAGGCCCACCACGCCACCGCGACGCCCGCCGCGGCACCGGCCAGGACCAACAGCGCCAGGTGAGCAACGTGCAGGTCGCGAGAGAGCGTCCAGCCGCCGCCTGAGTGTCCTATCTGGCCGCTCAACGAGCGGGGCAGATCGGCATCCGCCTCGGCTGCGAGCGCCAGCCAGGCGGCCCACAGCGTCAACGCCGCGGCCACAAGAGGCGCGATGAAGAAATGAAAGAAAGGAATCATGCGAGCGCCTCGACGTAGCGCTCTTGCCGCCGCCACATGGCCGAGCGGGTGCGATCGGGGCCCTCGGGATGCTCCCGCCCCAGCGCGTGCAGAGTCCCATGCACCACCAACCGGATCAGCTCCTCCTTCAGCGGAATGCCGCGCGCCCGCGCCTCGCGCCGAGCCACCCAGGGACAGATATAGACGTCGCCAATGATCGGTCCCCTGGTACCGCCCATCGCAAAGGTGAGCACGTCGGTCGGCCGGTCGTGCCCCTTGTGAGCGGCATTCAGCCGCTGCATCGAGTCGCGACCGAGAAAGGTGACGGAGACCAGTCCCTGACGGCGCTCCGCCTGGAGCACGGCCTCGACCACGCGACGGACCAGCGCGCGCGACAGCGGAAGCCGGCGGCCGCTTACCACCACCTCACTCACGCTCAGCCGACTGGAATTCCGGTGCGACGTTGCCGCCACTGGCACGCGGGTAGCCGATGCGCTTGTGGTAGGTCCCCGACATCACGCGGCCAAATTCGCGCTTGATCCGGTCGAGGTCGCGCAAGGTGAGTGGAGCATCGTCCAACTGGCCCGACCCCAGCTTCTGCTGCACCAGGTGCTCGATGGCGCTGCGCACCGCTTCGGGGGTCGGGTTGGGCAGGACCCGGATAGCGGCCTCCGCCGAGTCGGCCAGCATGGCCACCGCGGTCTCGGCTGACTGGGGCCGGGGGCCGGGATAGCGGTAGTCCGCCGGATCGACTCGCCCATCGGGGTCGCTGCCCCGCGCTCGGCTCAGAAAGTAGGTTATGTAGGTAGTCCCATGGTGTTCTGGGATAAAGGCTTTGACCACTTGCGGAAGGTGGGCTGCCTCGGCCAGCGCAAGGCCGTCCGCAACATGGCTCTGGATGATCTTGGCCGAATCCTGGGCACGCATCAAGTCGTGCGGATTGGGTCCGCCGCCTTGATTCTCTACGAAGTGGCCCGGGCTCGCGAGCTTGCCGATGTCGTGGTAATAGCAGCCGACTCGGGCGAGGAGTCCGTTGGCTCCAATGATATTGCAGGCGGACTCGCACAGGTTGGCCATGGCCAGACTGTGGGCCCAGGTCCCGGGCGCTTCGAGTGCCAGCCGTCGGAGGAGCGGCCGGCCCAGGTCGGAGAGCTCTAGGAGAGTCAGGTCGGTGGTGATGCGCGTGGCCGACTCCGCCACCGGCATGACCATCATTGCCAGCGCGGCGCTGGCCAACGCCATCACCAGGCCGAGCAGGGCGCTGCTCAGGATGGTGCGGGTAGACCAACCCTGGCTCAAGCCAATCGAAATGGTTGCCAGAATGCTTGCGACCGCCAGCACGCCGATAGTCACGTAAAGGTGTCGCCGCCGCCTCACGACCCGGATGCCTACCGCCCCGGCCACGCCGCCGACCAGCCCGAAGAACAGCATGTGACTCTCCCGCAGCGCCCACTGTCCGTCCAGCAGGATCGCCAGGGTGACAGCGGCGAACACCCCGATCCGGCCGTTGTAGAGCATCGTCACCAGAATCGCCGCGAACGGAATCGGAATCAGCTCGGGCCGGCCGGGAAAGAGACCGGTCAGAGCCGCGGTGAGCAGGACGACCATGGCGAACAGCCCGGCGAAAAAGGCCATTTCCCGCAGCTGGGCGTAGCTCTCCCGCTTATAGAACACGATGAGCAGCCAGAACGCACTCAGGATGATGGCATTGTAGAGCAGCGCCCCGGCAGCGCTCCTGAGGGCGAGGCCGCCGGTGCCGCGCCTGCGATGTTCCTCGCGCAGCGAGATCAGCTTGGCGCGTGCCTCATCGGTCACCGGCTCACCCGCCCGCAGAATTCGCTCGCCGGTGCGAACCGAATACTTGACCGGGTCCACGCTGCCACGCAGCTGCTCGCGCCGGGCGGTGGTGACGAACGGGTCGAGAACGATGGTGGGGTGATAGAACGCGCCCACGAGACGGCGGAGGGTGCGTTGTCCAACCGCGGTTGGGAGGTTGGTGCCTGCCGCCTCGGCCTGCTCCATGAGGTCGGCGAAGGTGAGGATCGAATCGCGCGGAACGATGCGCTCGGTTTCGCCCCTCCGTAGAGAGATGTCCTTGCTCAGCTCGCTCCGTATGGCGCCCGCGTCGGCCACGCCACGCTGGAGTCCTTCGGCCAGGAAGTGAGTCGCCACCTCCTGGAGCTGGCGGCGCCGGGTGGAGTCCGTCAGAAAGCGGGTCTCCTCGGGGCCGAGCCGCACCCGCGTCCCTATGGCGGCCGCGACGGCCTCCGGGCCTCCCGATTCGCTGGCCCGTTCCAGCTCGGCAAAGAACCCCCGGGCGGACGCCATCGAGGAGTCGTATGCGGTGGCGCTGAAGCGGTACACCGGCTGGGCAGTCAGCGCGCGGGACTGGCCTTCCCGGGCGATTTCCTCGGGAGACTTCCGCACCTCGAACGCAAACGGGGCCACCACGGCGCGTCGCGAGATCTCGCCCACGGCGGGCACGGGGGCGCCGATCCCGATCGGTGGGGGGAAGGCCAGATAGGTGAAGACTGCCACCGCGACCAACGGGGCCCAGCGCACCAGGTGAAACCGCATCCGTTCCCCTGGCGAGGCCCAGATCCAGCTTTCCCAGAATTGCACGCTCGACCGCTCAGGCATCAGCCGTTCTGATCCTCCGCGTACGCCCGGATGATATCGCGCACCAGCCGATGCCGAACGACATCCGACTCGTGCAGATAGCAGAACGAGATTCCCTCGATGCCAGGGAGCAGACGTTCGATCTGAATCAGGCCCGAGTCCTCGCGCTGGGGCAGATCGATCTGAGTCTTGTCACCGGTCACCACCGTCTGGCTGTTCACGCCAAGACGGGTGAGGAACATCTTCATCTGCGCGCCGGTGGCGTTCTGTGCCTCGTCGAGGATGATGAACGCGTCCGCCAGCGTACGACCCCGCATGTAGGCCAGCGGCGCGATCTCGATGGTGCGTGTCTCCAGCGCGCGCTGCACCCGGTCGTGCGGCATCATGTCTTCCAGCGCGTCGTAGAGCGGCCGCAGGTAGGGATCGACTTTGGCCTGGAGGTCACCCGGGAGAAACCCGAGCGACTCGCCGGCCTCGACTGCCGGCCGGGCAAGAATGATCCGCTTGACTCGCTTACGGGCGAGCGCCTCCACCGCCTTGGCCACGGCGAGGTACGTCTTGCCGGTGCCCGCCGGGCCGATGCCGACGACGATGTCGTGCGCGCTGATGGCCTGGAGATACTCCCGCTGGCCCTGGGTCTTGGGGACGATCGCGCGCCGCAATCCGGGCAGCACGATCTTGCCGTCGGATGTCGGCGCCGGCAGCTCGCTGCTGGGCCCTTCCGAGGCCAGGCGGTAGACGTCGTCCGCGGTGACCGGCTCGCCCATCCGGGCCAGGTCGATAAGTCCCTGCACCACCGGGCCGGCACGCTCCACCTGCTCGGAAGATCCGGAGAGCGTCACCGCTTCGCCCCGGAACGAAACCCGCACACCCAGGGTGCGCTGGAGCTCAAGGAGGTTGCTATCGTTTACCCCCGCAAAGAGCAGCGGATCGGCGCCCTCCGCGGACATACGGGTCTGGATGTCGTCAGCCATCGCTGGCCTGCAGGTGAAGGGCTCGAAGATCAGCCGGGTCGATTGGGGTCGGTGCCCCCTCAAACAGGGCCCGTTGGGCAGTTGTTTTGGGGAACGCGATCACGTCCCGCAACGAACCTGCCCCAGCGAGTAACATTACGATTCGGTCCATCCCAAAGGCGAATCCACCGTGGGGTGGTGCGCCGGCGCGCAGTCCCTCGATCAGAAACCCGAAGCGAGTCTTCGCCTCTTCGTCAGGGATACCAAGCAAGGCGAAGACCCGACGCTGGAGCTGCGGGTCCGCGATGCGGAGGCTGCCCCCACCCAGCTCGGTTCCGTTCAAGACCATGTCGTACGCCAGCGCGCGCACCTCCTCCGGCGCGGTTTCCAGCAATGGCAGATCGTCGGGATGCGGCGCGGTGAACGGGTGGTTCACCGGCCTCAACGCGCCGGTCGCGGGATCCTTCTCGAATAGAGGGAAGTCCACGATCCACACGAACCGACTTTCGCCTTCAGGAATGAGCTTGAGCCTCTGGGCCAACTCCTGCCGCACGCGGTCGAGCGCCGGGCTGGAGACGTGGTCGGGGCCGGCTACCAGGAGACACAGGTCTCCGTCGGACAGAGTCAGTCGCTCGGCGGCGCCGGCCGGCAGATACTTGGCCGCGGGACCCTCCAGAGAAGCACCGGCCGCTTTCAGCCTGAGCAAGCCGGCGGCTCCCAGCGCTTTGGCTGCCGCTTCGATCTCGTCGACCTGCTTCCGGGTCAGCGTGGCGCCACCGGGGACCCTGATCCCGCGGACTCTGCCTCCTGCTTCAATAGCGGAGCGCGTGATCGAGAAGTCGGTGCCACGAAACACCTCGGTGGCATCGAAGATCGGAAGCCCGTAACGCAGGTCCGGCTTGTCACTGCCGTAGGTCTCCATGGCTTCGGCGTGGCGCATGCGCTGGATCGGCAAACGCACCTGGTGACCTGCCTCCGCCCAGATCGCCTCGACCATCCCCTCGCCGAATTTCAGGACATCCTCGACCCCGATGAACGAGGCCTCGATATCGATCTGGGTAAACTCCGGCTGCCGGTCGGCGCGCAGATCCTCATCTCGAAAGCACCGCGCGATCTGGAAGTAGCGGTCGTAGCCCGCGACCATGAGTAGCTGCTTGTAGATCTGGGGGGACTGGGGCAGCGCGAAGAACTCCCCCGGATGCACCCGGCTCGGCACTAGGTAATCTCTCGCGCCCTCGGGAGTCGGCTTGGTGAGAATCGGGGTCTCGATCTCGAGAAACCCCTCCGAGTCGAAGTACCGGCGAGTCGCCTGCATCAGTCGGTGGCGGAGAATCAGATTGTTCTGGAGCTCCGCTCGGCGGAGATCGAGCACCCGGTGCCGCAGCCGCAGCTCCTCGGCGGGGAGCTCCTCTTTTTCCTTCCGGGCCACCGGAATTGCCGGTGTCTGCGCTGGTCCGACCACTTCCAGGCGAGTCACGTGCACCTCCACCTCGCGCGAGGTGAGGTTCTGATCGCGGGCCGGTTCCGGGCGAAGCTGGACGATCCCCTCGACGAGCACAACGGTCTCCGCGCCAAGACCGGCCGCGCGCTCCATTACATCCGGCGGCGTCCAGGCAGGGTTACAGGACAGCTGCACCAGACCCGCCCGATCCCGAAGGTCGATGAAGACCAGTCCCCCGAGATCCCGCCTCCGGTGAACCCAGCCACCTAGGCGGACTGACTTCCCTGCTTCGGCGCGGGTGAGGGCGCCACTGCGGTGGGTTCGTAATGCGGTGGCGCTCATGCCCGGAAGGCCTTGCCATAGAGACCGATTGGGCTCAACGCGCCTCGGCGTCGAGCAGGGTGGTATAGAACTCGTGCGGCGTTGTCGCGTCGAACAATCGGCGGCGCACGTCCTCATGCCGCACCAGCTTGGCGATCCGCCCGAGGAGTTTTACATGCTGGCCGGCGGACGCGGGAGGTCCCACGATCAAAAAGAACAGCCGCACCGGCTCTCCGTCGATCGAGTCGAAAGGCACCGGGGACGGGCTGACGCCGCAGACCAGACTCAGCTCGGGTACCCCGACCGCGCGGGCGTGCGGGATGGCCACCCCGAAACCGATGCCCGTGCTCCCACCCGCCTCGCGCTCCTGAACCGCTCCGAGCAACGCCGGGTAATCACATCCCCAACGATCGGCGAGGTGACGTGTGAGCTCAGCGATGACACCGCCCTTATCCCGGGCTACCACAGGCATGACCACCTGGTCCGGCGAGAGCAGCTCGCTCAGGAGCACGGCTTCAGATGGGAAAGCATGCGCTCAAACCTATACCGCGTGACGGAGTGGGGCAATGCATTCGTATGTTTGACGTTAGCTTGCTTTCTCGTGCTTCTGGACCCAACAAAAAAATTCACCACAGAGGCACAGAGGGAACAAGAAAGCACCAACGCGATGACGGATGGGCGCGAAGAGGTGCTATTTTTCAACATGGCCAGTTCCCTTCCCGTAACCTCCACTACTCGCAACCTGCTCGACCTGACCCCGGAGCAAGCCCGGCAAGCGCTGGTCGAATGGGTGGCCGAGCGCGGCCTGCCTTCGTATCGCGCAGGGCAGATGCTGCGGCGCCTATGGCAGGCGCCGGCGGAAAGCTGGGAGCAAGCCACCGATCTACCAGCCGCGCTGCGAGCGGAGCTGGACCAAATCTTCCCCCTGCCCCGCCTGGCACCCGATACCGTCCAGCAATCGTCCGACGGGACCCGGAAGTACCTCTGGCGCCTCTCGGATGGGGAAGCCATCGAGTCGGTGCTCATTCCCTCCGGCACCCGGCGAACGCTGTGCATTTCGTCGCAGGCCGGGTGCGCCCTCAGGTGCTCCTTCTGCGCCACCGGCCGCATGGGATTCCGCCGCAACCTGACGCCGTTCGAGATCGCGGGGCAGGTGCGGGAGATCGTGCTTCAGAACCCGGAGGAGAAGCCGACCAATATCGTCTTCATGGGAATGGGCGAGCCTCTCCTCAACTGGCCCGCCGTGGACGCCGCGCTCAGTATCCTCAACCAGCCGGATGGTCTCGGCATCGGGGCCCGGCACATCACCCTGTCGACCGTCGGAATCCTCCCTGGCATGGAGGCGTTCGCCAAGCGTCCGGAGCAGTTCCGCCTGGCGATCTCCCTCCATGCTCCCACGCCGGCCCAGCGCCTCACCATGATGCCGATCGAGAAGAAGTACGGCCTCGACTCGGTCCTGAAGGCGGCTCAGGCGTTCCGGAAGCGGGTGACGTTCGAGTACGTGATGATTGCTGGGGTCAACGACAGCGACGCCGACGCCTCACAGCTGGCCAAGCTCGCCGGCCGGCTGGGCGCGCTAGTGAACATTCTGCCGCTCCATCCGGGTGGCGCGCCTGATCTGTCTCCAACCACTGCACCCCGCATTCGCGCCTTCGCCGAGCGTCTGCGCAACCAGGGAGTGGAGGCCGTGGTGCGGCGCAGCCGGGGCCTGGACATCAATGCGGCGTGCGGGCAGTTGAGAGTGGAGGTGGAGGAGAAGCGGCGGGTCAACGGGACAGCTGGTCAGCGGGTCAGTGGGTCGGCAAAGGGAGCATCGCCCTGAGGGAGCGCAGCGACGACGAGGGCCAGGACGACCGTCACACGCGTTTGCTGTCCCGCTTCCCCGCTGCCCCGCTGCCCCGCCTATCCAGTAGCCCCGAACCCTGCCGCAATACAGTTGATCGACAGCAGCAGCGCCGACAGCTGCTCTTCCTGGGTCTTGTCGCCGCCCGACTCGCGGAATCGGCGGAGCAGCTCGATCTGCTGCCGGCTTACCTGATTGATGGTCGGTAGCCGGCGGGCCAGCCGGCGACGGAACCGGGGATAGCGCTCCGCCAGCTCCTTCCCGCCGCTGATGCGCAGCACCGCTTCCATGGTGCGATGGTACTCCTCTTCCACCATGGTCAGGATGTTCGACCGCACTCCTGCATCGGGAACCAGCTCGGCATACTCCCGGGCGATCCCGAGATCGACATAGGCCAGAGTCTTCTCCACCTCGTCCACGATCAGCCGGAACAGTCGCGACTCGGCGAACATCCGGTCGAGCAGGGCCGCGCCACGGGGGCCCCGGACCTGGAGGAAAGTGAGGATCCCGCTGCCGACCCCATACCACCCGGGAACGAAGTGACGGTTCTGCGACCAGGCGAACACCCAGGGGATCGCGCGGAGATCGCTGAGCGTGCGTGCTCCGAAGCGCCGAGCAGGCCGCGATCCCATGTTGAGCAGCGAGATCTCCTCTAGCGGACTGGCGGACTGGTAGTAGGTGAACAGATCTGGGTGATCCACCAGCCCGCGGTACGACGCCTGCGCCGCTCCGGAGAGCGCCTCCATCGCCTCGTCGAACTCCGCGGTGGGCAGCAGCGCCTTCTCCCGCTCCGACTTGAGGGAGTGCTCCATCACGCTGGCCGCCAGCAGCTCGATCTGATACTGCGCCGTGCCGCGGTTGGCGTACTTGAAGGACACGACCTCACCCTGCTCGGTGATCCGCATCCTCCCATGGATGGAGCCCGCGGGCTGGGCCGCGATAGCCCGGCCAGTGGGCGCCCCGCCACGGCTCACCGATCCTCCGCGTCCATGGAAGAAGGCGATCGGCACCCCGCTCTCCTGCCCCACCCGGGTAAGCTTGATCTGGGCCTTACTGAGCTCCCAGTTCGAGGTGAGAAATCCGCCGTCCTTGTTGGAATCGGAATAGCCGATCATGACTTCCTGCACCCCACCCTGCGCGCGCACACTCCGGCGCACCAGGGGCACGCTGAGCAGCTCCTTCATGATGGCCGGCGCTCGTTGCAGGTCTTCGATGGTCTCGAAGAGCGGCACGATCGGGAGCGTCGAGCTCTCCACCCCGGCAGTGTCGCCGAAGAGTCCGGCCGTCTTGGCCAGCAGATAGGCTCCGAGCACATCGGCCGAGCTTCGGGTCATGCTGAGCACAAAGCTGCCGAAGGCCTCGCGATCGATCTCTTCCCGCAGCTGGCCAATCAACTGGAACATGCCAAGGGTCTCGGCCGACTCCGGCGGCAGCGTTGGCGGCTGGCTGCCCGGAGTCAGCGGACGAGCCAACTCCGCCGCGATCCACTGCCGCCACTCATCGGAGTCCTGTTCCGGTGGTTCCCCGCCTTTGCGCCACAGATCCGCCAGCGCGGCGTTCAGCCTGGTGGTGTTCTCCCGGGCGTCCAGCCGTACGGTGGAGAATCGGAACGACTCGACTTCACGCCGGACCGGCCGCACCAGGCTCGACGCCAATGACGCGCTCCCGCCGGCTTGAAGCGCATCCTCAATCAGCCGGAGATCCGCGATCAGCGTCTCGGCCGAGGCATACCCGGCCGGGTCAGGTGAGGTCTGGCCCCGCTCCGACGCCGTGATCATGACATCGAGGCGGCGGCCCATGCAGGCGAGATACTGGCGGAAGATCTCTCCCGGGTTGCGGGCGGCGATCTCCTCGCCTTCTCCCGTGGCCGCCAGCTCCCGAGCGAGCGCCTGACGGAAGGCGTCCGGCACCGCTACCGCGCGCTCGGTGATGCTGAGAGCGCGCACCAGGTCCGAAAGCCGCCTCCGATAGCGCCGGAGACCGGTGAGCCGGTTCTCCAGAATCGTGCTCCGGGTGACCTCGTTGGTGACGAACGGATTCCCGTCCCGGTCGCCCCCGACCCAGGAGCCGAATTGGAAGAAGGGTGGAACCTTGAACTCCTGATCCGGATAGGCATGCGCCAGCGCGCGCTCCAGCTTGTCCAGCAGATCGGGTACCGCTTCGAACAGGGTCTCGTTGAAGAAGTGCAGGCCCCAAAACACCTCCTGCGGGACGGTCGGTTTGGCCAGGCGCAGCTCGCCCGTCGTCCAGAGCAGCTCGATCTCGTTCCGCAGGCCATCGATCAGCGACTGGCGCTCGCGGGGGGTCCAGCGGGGAGACTCCAGGTCCACCAGCCGGCGGTAGATCCGGCGGTGCTTCTCGAGGACGGTAACCCGTCGCGCTTCGGTAGGATGGGCGGTGATTACGGGCCGGATGCGGAGAACGTCAAGCAGCTCGCGGATCTCCAACGGCTTCACCCCGCTGGCGGCGGCGGTGGAGACGACCTGGGCGAAGGTGCCGCGCAGCTGATCGTAACCGCGCTCGATCTCGATCTGCCGGCGACGCCGCATCGCCGCGTTCTGCTCGGCGATGCTGAGCAGCTGAAACCAGATCCCCTGCACCTGCAGCGTCCGGGCGAGCAGCTCGGGGCTGAGGCTGGAGGGCAGTCGCTCGCCCCGGAGTACCGACTCGACCTCGGGCTGCCGCTCGCGCACCAGATCGAGGAGCAGCGTCGACAGCAGCTCCACCACCTCCTGCGCGTATGCCGCGGCACTCGCCGCCGCCGGGTCCAGCGACTCCGGCAGCGAGTCGGTGGAAAAGGGCTCCAGCGCCGTGTGGGTCATACTACGCGGTCGCGAAGGGGGGCGCCGCTGAAGAAGAGGCGCAAGTTCTCCAGGGCCCTCATGCCCATGGCGATGCGGGTCTCCTGCGTGGCGCTGCCGAGGTGCGGAAGCAGTACCACGTTTTCCATGGCGACTAACGCCGGGGAGACCTGCGGCTCCTTCTCGAAGACGTCGAGACCGGCCCCGGCGATGGTCCCATTGCCCAGGGCCTCCACCAGGGCGGCTTCGTCCACCACGTCTCCCCGTGCGGTGTTGATCAGGAACGCACCGGACCGCATGCGTCTCAGGCGCTCGCGGTTCATCAGGTGACGGGTCTCCGGGGTTGCCGGGCAGTGGAGCGAGACGAAATCCGACTCCCGCAAGACTTCATCCAGACTGGCTCTCGGCTCGGCTCCCAGTGCGGCCGCTTCAGCCGGGGTGGGCGGGTAGGGATCGTGGAAGATCACCCGCATGCCGAAGCCGTGGTGCGCGCGCCTGGCCACCGCGCGGGCGATGCGCCCCATACCCACGAGACCCAGCACCTTTCCGCTTACCTGCGTGCCCAGCATGTGGGTTGGGCGCCAGCCGGTCCAGGCGCCGGCCCGCACGTGCCGCTCCCCTTCACCGGTGCGGCGGCTCGCCATCAAGAGCAGCGTGACGGCGATATCGGCGGTGGCCTCGGTGAGGACGTCAGGTGTGTTGGAGACCGCGAGTCCGCGCGCTTTGGCGGCGGCGGTGTCGATGTGGTTGAAGCCTACGCCGAAGTTGGCCAGCAGCCGGGCTCGGCGGGGCTCGGCGCTCAGTACTTCCGCGGTCAGCCGATCGGTCACCGTGCAGAGCAGTGCGTCCGCGGTGCGGAGCGCCTCCTGGAGACCGTGGGGACCGAGCGGCCGGTCGTCACGATTGAGCCGCGCATCGAACTCGCGGCTCAGCTCCTGCTCGACCGGCTCGGGGAGCCGGCGGGTGACAACTACAGTTTGACGCGGACTCACTTCACGACGACTTTCCCGCGCGACGGCTTCCGGGCGAGCGCCTTGGCAACGGTGGAGCCCAGCTCGGCGGGGCTGGACGCCACCATCAGCCCGGCCGACCGCATGATCTCCGCCTTCTCGGCCGCGGTGTCGCCGAAGGCGGAGATGATCGCCCCGGCATGGCCCATCCGGCGTCCCTTGGGCGCGGTCAACCCGGCGACGTAGCCCACCACCGGCTTGCTCATGTTGTCCTTGACGAAGAGCGCGGCCTCGGCCTCTTGCGGTCCACCGATCTCGCCGATCATCATCACCGCCTCGGTCTCCGGATCCTCCTCGAACAGCTTGAGCATGTCCACGAAGGAGCTGCCGTTGATGGGGTCGCCACCGATGCCGACGCTGGTGGTCTGGCCGATCCCGAGACCGTTCATCTGTGCCGCGGCTTCGTAGCCCAGGGTCCCGGAGCGGCTGACCACGCCGACTTTCCCCCGCGAATAGATGTGCCCCGGCATGATACCCAGCATCGCCTTGCCGGCGCTGATGATCCCGGCGCAGTTGGGCCCGATGAGCGTCGTCCGCCGCTCGCGGGGAAAGCGAAGCAGGTAACGCTTCACCATCATCATGTCCTGGGCCGGAATGCCGTCGGTGATGGTGCAGACCAGCCGGATCCCGGCGCTGGCCGACTCCATGATCGAGTCGGCGCAAAACGCGGCCGGCACGAAGACGATGCTGGCCTCTGCTCCTACTTCACGGACCGCTTCCCTGACGGTGTTGAAGACCGGCCGGTCCAGATGGCGAGTGCCACCCTTGCCCGGCGTCACGCCGCCCACGACGTTGGTGCCGTAGGTCATCATCTCCCGGGCGTGGAACGTCGCCTTCTCGCCGGTAAAGCCCTGGACGATGACCCGGGTGCTTGCGTCGATCAGGATACTCATGGGGCACCGTTCCCGTGGGCGGTGGACTGGGCGCGCGAGCTCTTCAGCGCGGCGACGACACGTTCGGCGGCTTCGGAAAGCGAATCAGCGGTGATGATCGGGAGCCCGCTCTCCCGCACGATGCGGCGCCCCTCTTCCACGTTGGTTCCGGCCAGCCGAACCACCAGCGGCACCTTCATCTGGATATCGCGCGCGGCCTGCACCACACCCTGGGCCACCCAGTCGCAGCGGTTGATCCCGGCAAAGATGTTCACCAGAATCGCCCCCACCTTCGAATCCGAGAGCACCAGGCGGAAGGCCGCAGCCACCCGCTCGGGTGACGCACCGCCGCCCACATCGAGGAAGTTGGCCGGCAGGCCACCCGCATGCTTGATCATGTCCATGGTGGCCATGGCAAGGCCGGCCCCGTTGATGATGCAGCCGATGTCGCCATCGAGCCCGACATAATTGAGCCCGTGCTCCGCTGCCTGCGCCTCGCGGGGGTCCTCTTCGGCATAGTCGCGCAGCTCACTGACGTTGGGCCGGCGGAACATGGCGTTGTCATCAAAGGTCATCTTGCAGTCGAGTGCGAGGACCTGTCCATCCTTGGTGACCACCAGCGGATTGATCTCGACCATGGTGGCGTCCAGGTCGCGGAAGGCGCGATAGGCGCCGAGCAGCGTCGTCACCGCCCGGCTCACCTGCGCGGGCGCGAGCTTCAACCCGTACGCGATCTCGCGGGCCTGGAAGGCACTCATGCCGATGGCGGGTTCCACCGATTCGCGGAGGATGGAGTCGGGCGCGCTCCGGGCGATCTCTTCGATCTCCATGCCGCCCTGGGGATGGGCCACGATCATGATGCGCTCCGTCTTCCGATCCAGCACCAGTCCGAGGTAGAGCTCTCGCTCGATCGGAACGGCCGCCTCGATGTAGAGCCGGTGGACGACGCGCCCCTCAGGGCCGGTTTGATGGGTGACGAGCCGCTTCCCCAGCAGCGTCTTGGCGGCCTGCCGGACCTCGTCCTCGTTGGAGCAGAGCTTGATGCCGCCCGCCTTGCCCCGGGCTCCGGAGTGGATCTGAGCCTTCACCGCCCAGCGCGACCCGCCGATCTCGGAGGCGCGGTAGACGGCCTGCTCCGGGCTGTACGCGACGCCGCCGCGGGGGATGGCGACGCCGAATCCGGCGAGGAGCTCTTTGGCCTGGTACTCATGGATATCCACTGAGATCTCCTTGTATGTCATCCCAAGCGAAGGAAGGGAGCCGAAGCCACGTTATGGCTCCTTCGCTACGCTCAGGACGACAGCGTAGCCGGTGTGCGTCCGTTGATGGCCGCATCCGTATCCACCACATTCCGCGCCATCCGCGCCGACGCCGCGTCGATCATCCGGCCATCCAGCTGGGCCGCGCCCCGGCCCTCGCGAGCAGCCTGATCCAGCGCATCCAGAATCCGCCGGGCCCGCTCGACTTCCTTGGGGGGCGGGGTGAACACATCGTTGGCGAGTGCGACCTGTGAGGGATGGATCACCCACTTGCCCTCGATGCCAAGTGCCGCACCCCGGCGGGCGGCAAGGTTGTACCCATCGGGATCCTTGAAATCCCCGAAAGGTCCGTCGATGGCCCGGAGGCCATACGCCCGGCAGGCAACGATCATCCGGGAGAGCGCCGCGTGCCACTGGTCGCCCGGATAGTCAGGGTTGAGCCCGCCGATGTTGACGGTGCGCGCCCGGCAGCTGGCGGCGTAGTCGGCAACGCCGAAGTGCATGGCCTCCAGCCGCGGGCTCGACTGGGCAATCGCTTCAACGTTGGCCATGCCCAGCGCCGTCTCGATCAGGACGTCGATACCGATGCGGTGCGGGATGCCCTTGGCCTCCTCGATCTGGGTCAGCAGGGCGTCGACCAGGTAGACGTCGGCGGGGACGCCGACCTTGGGAATGAGCAGCGTATCCAATCGGTGCCCCGCCTGCTCGACCACATCCACCACGTCGCGATACATGTAGTGGGTATCGATCCCGTTGATCCGGACGGAGATGGTCTTGCCCCGCCCCCGCCAGTCATCCTTCAGCAGGCTCGCGATCACGTTGAGCCGGGCCTGCTGCTTGTCCCCGGGAGCCACGGCGTCCTCGAGATCGAGGAAGACGTAGTCCGCCTCGCCATCGAGCGCCTTGGGAAACATGGCCGGCTGTGAGCCCGGCACGGCTAGCTCACTGCGCTGCAGCCGGGCCCGGGCCGGCTCGTAGCGGGTATGACTCATCGGCTGGCGCCGGCGGTGGCCTTGGCCTTGCCACCGGATGCCTGGGCCGGCTGCGCGTCGGGCGCCCGCGGAGGGAGCTCGCGCTTCGGCAATGGGGCGGCCGTGCTGCGCCAGTACTCTTCCGCCGCGGCGACACCGCTCCCCGGCGTAATCTTCATCCCCACATCGCGCATGGCCATTTCGGCGCCGGCGAGTGCGCCCATTAGCAGGAGCTCGTTCAGGTCGCCCAGGTGACCGATGCGGAACAGCTTTCCGGCCATGCGGGCGAGGCCCGCGCCCAGCGCGAGGTTGTAGCGCCGATAGGCCACATCGATCACCTCGGCACCGTTGACTCCCGGGGGGACCATGATCGCGCTCACGGTGTCCGAGTGCCACTTCGGCGCCCGGGCGCACAGCTCCAGCCCCCACGCCTTCACGGCCTGCCGGGTCCCCTCGGCGAGCCGATGGTGGCGGGCGAACACGTTTTCCAGGCCCTCCTCCATCAGGACGGCCAGGGATTCGCGCAGACCGTAGAGCAGCGGGAGCGACGGCGTGTAAGGGAAGTAGCCGGTTGTGTTCGCCTTCCGCATGTCGCCAAAATCGAAGAACACTCGCGGCAGCTTGGCCTGGTCGTACAGGGCGAGCGCCTTCTGACTGGCGGCCACGATGCCGAGCCCGGCGGGAAGCATGAGCCCCTTCTGTGATCCGGTGACGGCAAGGTCAACACCCCACTCGTCCATCCGGAAATCGATGCTGCCGATCGAGCTTACGCCGTCCACCATCAGGAGAGCGGGATGCTTGGTGTCGTTGAGCGCGCGGCGCATGGGAGCCACATCGCTGGTGACCCCGGTGGCGGTCTCGTTGTGGGTGAACAGGACCGCCTTGATCGCGTGAGCCTTGTCGGCCGCCAGCGCCTCCTGGTACCGCTCGATCGGTGCACCCTCTCCCCACTCGGCGTCGATGACATCCACCTGCAGTCCCAGGCGCTGCGCCATGTCGATCCAGAGGTGACTGAACATGCCGAAGCGGGAGGCGAGCACCCGGTCTCCGGGCGAGAGCGTGTTCGACAGCGAAGCTTCCCAGGCTCCCGTTCCGCTCGAGGGGAAGATGAACGCCTGGCCGGATGTGGTCTTGAAGATCTTCTTCAGGTCCTCGAGGACTGGTGCCGCCAGGGCCGGAAAGTCGGAGGAGCGATGATCCTCCATGGCGCGGTGCATGGCGCGGAGAACCCGGTCGGGCACATTGGTGGGCCCGGGTACGAAGAGGAAGTTGCGGCCGGCCATGTGGGGGGACCTCGTTTTGGAGTGGAGCCGTAGAGGGTCTAGAGTCCAGGGTCCAGGGTCAAAGTCGAACAATTCCGAATCTGGGAGCAGAGACTAGACTCTAGAGGTCACGAGACGGTATTGCTCTGACCTTCGAACCTTGACCCTTAGACTCTTTTCGTGCCCTGGATATTTATGCGCACTCCATCTGTAACACTTTGTGAACTTTTTCACAAGAGGCCGGCTTGAGCCATCCACCGGGACCCGCCCTGCGCGGGCTGATGCTCGACCTCTACCGAGCCGCGACCACCGCCGCCGCGCCCGGACCGGCCCTGACCGCCCGTCTTCAGGAGCTGGAACTCGACCCCGCTCGCCGGGTCTGGCTCCTGGCGCTGGGGAAGGCGGCCCTGCCGATGGCGACCACGGCGGTGGAAGTGCTCCACTCCCGTGGACGGGAGCCCGAGGGCGGCGTCATCGTCGCTCCGAGCGAGGCTCCAAGCCCTCATCCCCGCGTACGCCTGATCAAGGGCGACCACCCCGAGCCGGGTATCGGCTCCCTCGCTGCGGGAGAGGCCCTGGGAGCAATCGCCAGCCGAGTGGAGCCGGCCGACGAGGTCTGGCTGCTGCTTTCGGGTGGAACCACGAGCCTGATCGGCGCACCCGAGCCGGGAGTTACGCCGGCGGAACTCACGGCGATCTACACCCTGCTGCTCGGCTCCGGTCTCGACATTACGGCCATGAACCGCATCCGCAAGCGCTTCTCCCGCTGGGGCGGCGGTAAGCTTGCCCGAGCGCTGGCCCCGGCACGGGTCCGGGTCTACCTCGTGTCCGACGTCATTGGGGACGACCTTGCCGCGATCGGCTCCGGCCCCTGCGTCCCCGACCCCACGTCGGCGTCGGACGTTCGTGCCCTCCTCGAGGGTGTCGGGCTCTGGTCCAGGATCCCCGGGTCGGCCCGGGAGCTCGTGTCATCCGCCGTCGCGGGAAAAACGCCAGAAACGCCCAAGCCCGGAGACGAGGCTTTTGCGCGGGTGACCTTCGAGCTGGTAGCCAGTAACCGGCTGGCCCTCGAAGCTGTGGCCAGGCGTGCGACCGAGTTGGGCCTCGCTCCTCGAGTGGTGGACACGCCGCTCGCCGGGGAGGCGTCGGCGGCCGGAGCGAGTGTAGCCGCGAGTCTGGTCAATAATTGCGTTCGGCTGTCGTTCCCGCAACCAACCCGCTCGCCGATCTGCCTGATCTGGGGAGGGGAAACCACTGTGACCCTGGGCGAACGCCCGACCGGTGTCGGTGGGCGCTCCCAGGAGCTGGCACTCGCCGCGGCTCGTGAGCTCGACGGGGTAAGGAACGGCATCGCCCTGCTGGCGGCAGGCACCGACGGTCGCGACGGGCCAACGGACGCGGCCGGCGCTGTGGTGGACGGCGGAACCTGGGCCGGGATCAAGACTCGGGGGCGGGATCCGGCTCGCGATCTCGCCGCACACGACGCCTATCCGGCGCTCGGCTCGGTGGGCGCCCTGATCAAGCCGGGACTCACCGGGACGAACGTGATGGACATTGTAATTGGGGTTTGCGGGTTTGGAGTGGAGAAAGAAAAAGCGGGAGCGGGAAACAAATAGCGTGAAGGGGTTCTCCCGCTTACGTTCTTCCTTCACCGCTTACGTTCTTTTTCCCCTCTCACGGATGGATATCAAGCACCGGCCGAAAATCCTCCCCCAAAATCACACTCACGTCCACTCGACGAAACGTATCGGGCTCGACCACGATCTTACCCGCGCCGAGCACATCCACCACATACTGGGCTCGCTCCGCATCACCGCGGCGAACGATCACTCGAGTCAATGCTTCAGCCGAGTCGGCATTGCCGAGGAAGACCACGTCCAGGCCCCTGCCCCGCAGCATCCGGGTGGCGGTGCGCGCCACACCCTGCCTCCTGGTGCCGTTCAGCACTTCGATCATCACCCGGCCTCGAACCGGCGGGACGGCAAACGCGTGGTTGGCCGGCTCCTTCTCGCGCTCGCCCCGCAGCAGGAAGCCACTTCCCGCCGCGAGCAGGATCAGCCCTGCGCTCAGCGCGAGCCAGAGCCAGCGATGGCGAGGCTGTTCCAGAATCGGACTGTAGGGTCGAGAATGGGCCATCCGGTCTTGATGTGGTGGAGGAGGCGCGCGCGGGCGACTTCGCGGAGGACGCCACCCGGGTCTCGGGGCAGCCGCGCGGCCAGCTCGGCGCGGATCTCGCGATCGAAGTTGCGCGCCGGATCCAGGAAGTCGGCGCAATAGAGGATCCGTCCCACCATATCCCACTCGGCGAGGCCGACAGAGTGATACCGGACCGCGTCGAGCACACCCCGGTCGACCTCGCCTTGCGCCTTGGCATGCGCGGCGCTCGCGGGGCCGTGCCACAGCTCCTGGGGTCCGGGAGTTGTCGCGGCCCACTTGGCGAGCTCCTCCGCCGAAGCGTCACGCAGCGCATCGTGGAGCCAGACCGCGCGAAGCCAGCGATTCCGCTCCGAGTCGGGCACTCCCATAGCTTCGGCCCACCCCGATGCAAGCTGCGCTACACGCTGGATGTGGTCCATCCGTGCCGGCGTGACGACGGCCCACTCGGGCAACGTGGGCCGCAGTCCGGGGGGCATTCGGCCCGGTGGAGGCGCCGTGTCCGATTCGTTCAGCAGATTCCTACTCCCAACTTGATGTTGTCGATGAGGCGGGTGCCGCCGATTCGCGCTGCAAGGGACACGACGGTACCATGGTCCGCCGTTTCCACTGGTGCGAGCGTCTCGGGATCTGCGATCGAAATATACTCGACCGCCACGGCCGGCTCCCGGCCCAGCTCCTGCCGCATTCGAACCTCCAGCTCCGTGGCTCTGCTCTCACCGTCACGCCAGGCCTGGTGCGCCGCCTGCAGCGCGCGGCTCAGCACGACGGCGCGCTTGCGGTCCTCCGATCCCAGGTAGGCGTTTCGGCTGCTCAGCGCGAGACCATCGGGCTCCCGCACCGTCGGCACGGCGACGATCTCCACCGGAAAGTCGAGATCCTGCACCATACGCCTGATCAGGGTGAGCTGCTGGATGTCCTTTTGGCCGAAGCAGGCGAGATCGGGCTCCACCAGGTGGAACAGCTTGGCGACCACCGTCAGCACGCCGGCAAAGTGCCCCGGTCGGGCGGCACCTTCCCACCGATCGGCGATCGGTCCCGGCGCCAGACGCACCTCCGATTCCACTGGATACATCGAGGCCTTAGTGGGAACGAAGATCGCGTCTACACCCCGAGCCGAAGCGAGCCCCCGGTCGCGCGGGAGGTCCCGTGGATAGCGGGCCAGATCCTCTGCCGGACCGAACTGAAGCGGATTGACGAAGATGCTGAGGATGACAACATCCGCCCGTCGTCTGGCCTCGTCCACCAGGGCCAGGTGGCCCTCGTGGAGATATCCCATGGTCGGGACGAAGCCGATCCGCCGGCCGGCGGAGCGCTGGGCCCTGCTCCAGGACTTGAGATCGGGGAAGGTGATGAGCTCGAGCATGGAAGAGGGCTAATGGCCTTCACTCAAAGCTGTGCTCTTTGCCCGGGTACTTCCCCTCGCGGACTTCGCTGGCGTAGCTGCGCACCGCGGAGCGCACCGACTCACCGAGCTTGGCGTAGTGCTTGAGGAACTTCGGGGCGAACTGCTCGTTGAGGCCGAGCATGTCGTGCAGGACCAGAACCTGGCCATCGCATTGCGGGCCGGCGCCGATGCCCACGCTCGGAATGGTAAGCGACTTCGAAATCCGTCCCGCAACCGCGGCGGGAATGAGCTCCAGCACGATGGCGCACGCCCCGGCAGCCTCGAGCGCTTTGGCGTCGGAGAGCAGCCGCTCGGCGGCGTTCTCATCCCGTCCCTGGACCCGGTAGCCGCCGAGCGCGTGAACCGACTGAGGGGTGAGTCCGAGATGCCCGATCACGGGTATGCCCCGCTCCACCAGCGCACCCACCGTCTCGGCCATGTGGCTGCCGCCTTCCAGCTTCACGCCGTGCGCGCCAGTTTCCTGGAGAACTCGTCCTGCATTGCGGATCGCCTCCGGGATGGACACCTGGTAGGTGAGGAACGGAAGGTCCACGAAGACCAGCGCCCGGCGGGAGCCGCGGCGCACCGCAGCAGCGTGATAGATCATCTGGTCGAGGGTGGTGCTCAGTGTGGTCTCGTGACCGGCGAGCACCTGGTTCAGCGAGTCGCCCACCAGCAGTACGTCTACGTCGGCCTGCTCCAGCAGCCGGGCGAACGCGGCATCGTAGCAGGTCAGCATGACGATGCGGCGGCCCGCCGCTTTCATCGCGACCAAGTCGAGCACCGACAGGGGACGGGCTTCAGCGTTCATGGGAGCTCAACTCCGCCAGCTCTCGTTGCCAGAAGTCGCGATTGGACAGCTCGGGATGAGGAATGATAAGGTCGCTGTCGGTTACCCGCCGGGAGCCGAACCGGACGATGTCGAGATCCAGGGTCCGAGGACCCCAATGCTCGCTTCGTTCCCGGCCCTCGCTTCGCTCGATCGCCTGGCAGGCCTGGAGCAGGGCGCGAGGCTCGAGCCCGGTCTTCAGTAGCACCATCTGGTTGAGGTAGGGTGGCTGCTGCATGCCACCGAGCGGCGCGGTTTCCTCGATGACGGACTCGCGCAGCAGATCGGTCTCGGGCAGGGATCCGAGCGCCTCCCGGGCTCGGCGGAGGTGCTCAGCGCGATCACCGAGGTTGCTGCCGAGTGCAACGTAGGCCAGCTCCCTATGCCGCTGGCGGTCAGCCTTCGGTGGCAAAGTGGCTTGCGATCCGCTGGAGGTCGGTTGCCAGCTCGCCGAGCTCGCGGATGGCCCGTTCGAGGTCCGCCTGCCCTGCCGCCGCCTCGCCGGCCCGCCGCGCCAGGGTGTCGGTGTCGGCGCGGCTTCGGGCCGAGCTCGCGGCCACTTGTTCGATCTGACCGGTGAGTGAGTTGACTGCGTCCCGCTGCTCGGCGGCCGTGGCCGCAATCGCCTTGGCGTGCCCTCCCGCCTCACCGGTGGTACCCACGATGGCGTCGAGCGCCTTCGCAGCGTCGGCGCTGAGCTCCTCGACTCCAGCCACCACCTCGCGGCCTCGTTCCATCTGCCCGGAGACGGCGGACACCTGGGTCGTGATCTCTCCCAGGAGCACGCCGGCTTCACGAGCAGCCTGAAGGCTTTGCGCCGCCAGATCTCGCACCTCGGAGGCGACGACCGCGAATCCACGCCCCTCCCGGCCGGCGCGCGCCGCCTCGATCGCCGCGTTCAGGGCGATGAGGTTGGTCAGGTCGGCGATCTCACGGATGGTGCCGATGAAACCGGTGATGCGGTGAGTGAGTGCCCCGAGCGCCGCTACCTTGTCGGCCCCGACAGCCACAAAGCCCTTCAGCTCCACCAGGCGCGAGATGGCGTCGCCGATCACCACCCGGTTGCGGGCGGCGACCACGGCGGCGGTGCCGCTGGCAGTGGCCGCCTGGGCGCCCTGATCCATCATCTCCTGGGACGCCTTGGCGAGCGATCCCGTGGCCTTCAGTCCGCCGGCCGCGAATTTCTCCAGCTCCACTGCGCCCTGGCGCATGCCGAGGGAGACGTCGGCCAGCGCAGTGGCAGAGGCACGGAGCGAGTCGGCTACGCGGGCCAGCGAGGTGACCTGCTCGCCGATCTGTCCCACGGTGAGCACCAGCGGACGCCGCAGCTCGGCGATATGAATCGCAGTGGCCATCTGGCCGGCCAGGGTACTCATGGCAACCAGATCCTTGGGGCCGTAGAAGTGTCGCTTATGGTGCTCCACCTCGAGCGTGCCGAGGATCTCCTCACCGAACCGGATTGGGTGGATTACCAGCATCCTGACGTCATCGCCGAGATCGGTCAGCCGGTCGTCCGCACGCACATCCCTGACGACCACCGGCTCTCTGGAGGTGACCGCCTCACTGCGCAGTGGACCGATCGAGGGTGCCGGCTCGCTCCTGTTCGCCCGCCCGAGCGAGCTGCGGTACGCCAAGGAGGAGTCGGAGCCGGACACCCGATAGACCCTGAAGTCGCCCCAGTCGAGGAGCCGGTAGGCCAGGCGTTCTATCTGGGCAAAGGATCCCTGGAGTGTGGCGTTGCTCGCGATCGCCGCTTCCATCAGGTGAACCTTGTTCAGATCCTCGGCACCGATTGCCTCGTCGAGAATTTGCCGGGTGAGCAGGCCCAGCACCCCCAGCGCCAGCAGCACCGCCACCCAGCCCACCGGGGCCAACGTGGCCAGGGCCGCGATCACAACGGTGGTGCCGATCAGAGTGAGCAGGTACGAGCTGATCTCCCAGCGGAGAATCAGGATCTTCTCGGCGTTCTCCAGCTTGTCGCGGATGAGCAGGCTGAAGTAGAACAGCGCCCGGGTGATGAAGAAGTACAGCGAAACCAGAATGGCAGCGGCGGGAAGAAAGTCCACCGTGAGCTCGGTGGTGCCGTTCAGGGCCAGGATCGCAGCATACGGGCCGAATGCCGCCACGAATCCGATGACTTCGCGGCCGGAATTGACCAGGCCGGCGCGCGGATGCTTGCGCAGCCCAAAGACGTCGGCGGCCACCACGCCGACCCAGAGCCCCACAACTACCGGTGCGGGGCCGACGCAGACAGCGCCAACCAGCGTCGGAATTCCGGATTGGGTGAGGTACGAGTACTTGCTCAACCGGACCGGCACCGAGCGGAGCACAAAGATGCTGACGATGAGTGCCAGGGTGGCCACCGGCTGGTCGATCCAGTCGCGATCCCAGACGAGCACCGTCGCGGTGAGGACCGATCCGCCCGCCAGAAGCATTGTGGTGTAGGCACGTAGCAGCTTCGGAATGCTGACCGTCATCGCGCGTCTCCCCTGTCGAGCGCCTCACGCAGAGCTCCCAGGAAGCTCCGCGCGGCACCGACGCCGTCCCGCCCCAGGATCTCGACCAGTGCACTGCCCACCACCACGCCATCGGCCATCCGACTGACCTCGCGAGCTTGCTCCGGCGTGGAGATGCCGAACCCCACGGCCAGGGGGAGAGACGAAGCCTTGCGCACCCGGGCCACCGAGTCCCGGAGCTCGAGCGCCACGGACGAGCTGGCGCCGGTTACACCGAGGCGTGCCACCAGATACACGAAACCCTGGGCCCCCTGGAGCGTCACCGCCAGACGTTCGGCCCGGGTGGTCGGCGCCACCAGCCGAATGAGATCCACTCCGCTTAGCTGCACTGCCGACTCCACCGCGGGATCGCTCCCCGCCGGCAGGTCGGTCAACAGGAGGCCCGCAATACCCAGCTCTTCAGCGCTGCGGAGAAACCGAGCCATGCCGAACTGCAGGATTGGGTTCAGGTAGCTGAATATGACGACCGGTCGGGCGAGATCCGCCTGGGCGATGAGATCCAGCGTCCCGGCCAGGGTCATGCCCTGGCGAAGTGCCTCAAAGGTAGAGCGCTGGATGGTCGGCCCGTCGGCGAGTGGATCGCTGAACGGCACGCCGACCTCGATGATATCGGCCACCTCGGCGGCGGAACGGAGTGCGTCCGCACTCTCACCCCGCGTCGGGTATCCGGCCGTGAGGTAGGGGATGAGGGCCTTGCGTCCCGCGGACCGGAGGCGGGTCCAGACCGGCGCCAGGCCGGACTCAGACAAAGTAGTCGCCAGGCGTCAGTCCGAATCGGGCAGGGTTGGTGACCTTAACGATAGATCGCTTATAGGCTCCGCTCTCGTCCTTTTCCGCGAGACTCACCTCGTTACCAGGCAGCGGCACAGAGCCGCCGTCCACGTCCACGGCAATGCGCACCAACGGACGATTGAGCTGCGGAGCATCCGGGTTGGGTCCAGCTACGATGGCCACTTCCAGGGTGTCGAGGATGACGCAGGTGCCCACCGGGTAGACGCCGATGAGGTTGATGAGCGCCTTCACGACCACGCGGTCGTAGCCCCGCTTGGGATTGTCCCACATTTCCTTGAGAACCTGGTCCGGTTCGATCGGCGTTGTGGTGTACACCCGCCGGGTGGTGGCAGCATCGAATCCATCGGCCACCGAAACGATTCGAGAGAACATGCCCAGCGTACGGGGCCGGATCGTCTTGGGGTACCCGGTGAGATCCATCTTCATGTGGTGCTCGTGCGCCACCAGGATGGAGCGATACGGGATTTCCTCATACGAGCGCAAACCAAAGAGCGTCAGCGCGCCCATCCAGGGGTGTTGCTGAATGAACTTCCATTCGCGCTCGTCGAGGTTTCCGGTCTTGTTGAGAATTTCAGCCGGCACCCGCGCCTTGCCCACGTCGTGCAACAGGGCGGTCATACCGAGATCGTAGAGCTGGACCTTGGAGAAGCGCAGCTTCTTGCCCAGTGCCACGGAGAAGATGCAGACGTTGACCGAGTGAGTGAAGGTGTACTCGTCGTAATCCCGAACCGTGGTCATGCCGACCATGGACATTTCGTTGTTGAGCACCTGATCGACCACCAGCTGGACCGCTCGCTTCACCCGCTTGAGGCGAGGTCCCCGCCCCAGGCGGATACCGCTCACCATGTCGCGAGTTACGGCTACACCCTCCGAATAGACCCGCTTGGCCTGGTGTCGGTCCTGCTCCGACGCTCCGCCCTCGGCCTGCGCGCGCTCCACCTCCAGGTGAGTCACCTTGGCCGAATCCAGCTTCTCCTGGAGCTCCTCCAGACGTTCGTCCGCCTGCCCCTGCTGGCTGAGGTTCAGCAGCGAGCCGAGGAAGATCTGCCACTCTCGCCGCTCCATGCCGGCCCGGATGTGCAGGACCCCGATCTCGAAGGCCCGCAGCATGGCAAGGATGTGGCTGAAGGACGCGTAGTTGTCGAGCTCGACCCGCAAGCGGGTGCCGTTTACAAACAGGAAGTCGCCGGCCACGCGAATTTCCAGCTCGACCTCGGCCTCGAGTAAGGAGCGGGCAGAGACATCCAGGTCGTCGAGCGCCTTCTGCACCGTGGTGTTCTCGACCGGATACATCTTGATGCTGCGCAACGCGGCATATAGCGCGAGCAGCAGCGACCGTCCACCCTGGCGGAGCTGGCCCTCGGGTGCGGACTGTCCGGCGTCGCCGCCAGCGGGCTGGGTCATGACGCAGCTCCGCGCAGCGCCCGGTTCACGGCGTTCCGGACCACGAGATCCTTATCGTCAGCGGCCCGCTGTAACAGCTCGCGAGCTTCGGGGCTCTTGATCCGGCCTAGGGCCACGGCCGCACAGGCCCGGGTTTCCGGTGGCTCTTTCATCTTGAGCAAACCGCGCTGGAGCAGAATTGTACTGAGCACCTTGAGGCCGGCAGCGCCCGCAATAGCTCCGTAGGCCTCGAAGAACGCCATTTTCTCGGTGAGGTCGACCGGCTTCGATGACTTGCCGAGCACCACCGCCTCGATGCGTCGAAGGGCACCTTTGTAGCCGCGCGAGCCCGCGCCGCGGACCGCCGCCAGGCGCACCGAGCGATCCGCATCATCGATCGACCGGTCCAGCAGGGTGAGGGCGCCTGGGGTTCCCAGCTGCGTGAGGGTCTGAACTGCCGCCAGCCGGATGGCCGGGTCGGTGTGCGAAATTACATCAGTGAAGCCCGGCACCGCATGGTGCAGCTGGAGTCGGCCACAGAGCTCCACGACGCCCAAGAGGGCTGACGAGTCGGGCTGGCGAAGCAGGCGCTGGACTTCGGCGATGCTGCTGCCGGCCAGTTTGTCGACCACGCCTTCCAGCATTTTGCGCAGTGGCGCAGAGGACAGATTCGGCAGCCAGCTTATCAGCGGCTCCAGCGCCGTCGTCCGGAGCTCGCGCAGCAGGGCGGCCGCCTCCTGGTCGAGTCCCAGACCGCTCGCCTCGTCAAGCGACTGGAGGACCTGCCCGACGATCGCCGGCTCGCTCAGGCGCGCCACGAATCCGTCGAGTCGCTGAACCTGCTCCATGCGGAGGTTGGGAGCTCGATCCTTCAGGAGCTTGGATTCGCGAAGGATCGCCGCCGCGCTCCGGAAATCTCTGCTGGTGAGGAGGTTGGGAAAGAGCTGATCGAGCACCCCGAGAATCTCGTCGCGCACGTTCCCTTCCGGCTGGGTCTCCATCAGGTCGAACAGCACGTTGAGGGCGCTTCCCCGAACGTCGCGCTTGTATTCTTCCGCCAGCTCTCCCGCGAGATAGTTGATCTCGTCTTCATCAAGGAAGTAGAGCGTGGAATCAACTTCGTCGATGTCGATGAGACCTTTCGGGCGCTCCTCGGCAGCCTCTTCCGCGGCCCGAGCCCGGCGCTCCTCGGCAGTCGCCGATCCTCCGGCCGGCGATCCCGAGGGACCCGGGAGCTCTCCGCCGCCCTCGTCGAAGAAATCGATGAAGCGGTACTTGATGCTCTCGAATTCCAGCGCCCATAGCAGCGTCAGCAGATCGTCGCCGGCATCGGCCGGGAGAAAGCGCGCCTTGTTGATGGTCGCGAGCAGGAGAGGCAGCTCGTCTTGTTCCGCGCCCTTGTGGATGGTCAGCTCGCGCATGCCATCCTTGAACAGGCTCCAGGCCAGGCTTTCGCTCCGGTTGACCTGGTGGTAGACCGACTGTTCCTCCCAGATCAGATCGGACTCCGCAATACGGAGGTTCAGCTCGTCGGTGGCGGCCCAGACCGGATTAAGGGCAGTTCGCACGTTCTGAATGGCGCGCTGGTAGATGGGATTGTTTGGCAGGTACATCTGGAAGGCACGAAGCGCCTTGACGATAGTCTGGATCAGCTCCGAAACCTGGGAGGCCGGCAGCAGCTGGGTTGACGTCTGCTCCGTCGTCAAGCCTGGCCTCCGAGCAGATCGGCCACATGAGCAACGTCCTTGTCGCCTCGCCCACTGAGACACACCAGAACCGTCTGGCTGGAGGTCCACTGCCCCGCGGCCCGATGTACCCAGGCCAGCGCGTGGGCGGTCTCCAACGCCGGAATGATGCCTTCCAGACGGCAAAGCAGCTGGAAGGCATCCAGCGCCTCGGCGTCGGTTGCCGTTTCGTAGGTGACCCGGCCGGTGTCTCGCAGGTGGCTGTGCTCTGGTCCGACTCCAGGGTAATCCAGCCCAGCCGAAATCGAATGGGCTGGAGAGACCTGGCCATCGGCGTCCTGAAGCAGGTAGCTCAAGCTTCCATGAAGCACGCCGGGCTTGCCGGCTGTGAGCGTGGCGCTGTGGTGGCCGGTAGCGATCCCCTTCCCGGCGGCCTCGACCCCGACCAGCCTGACAGCCGCGTCATCCAGGAAGCCGCTGAATATCCCGATGGCGTTCGACCCGCCACCGACACAGGCCACAACCGTGTGAGGGAGGTTCCCGTAGCGCTCCAGCATCTGAGCTCGGGCCTCGCGTCCGATCACGGCCTGAAAGTCCCGCACCATGCGGGGGAAGGGATCGGGGCCCACGACCGAGCCGATGATGTAATGCGTGGTCGGCACATTCGTCACCCAATCCCGCAGCGCCTCGTTGGTGGCGTCCTTGAGAGTTCGGGTGCCTGACTCGACCGGAACCACGGTGGCACCCAGCAGCTCCATGCGATACACGTTCAACCGCTGGCGGCGGACGTCCTCCGCGCCCATGTACACGACGCACTCGAGCCCGAAGCGAGCGCAGACGGTGGCGGTGGCGACGCCATGCTGGCCGGCGCCGGTTTCGGCGATGATTCGGCGCTTTCCCATCTTGAGCGCCAGAAGCGCCTGCCCGACGGTGTTGTTGATCTTGTGGGCACCGGTGTGGTTCAAGTCCTCGCGCTTGAGCACGACCCGCGCTCCGACGGTATTGCCGAAGCGGGGCGCCTCGGAAAGTGGCGACGGACGGCCCACGAACTCCGCCAGCAAGTGCTCGAGCTCGACCCAGAAGGCCGGGTCCTGCCGGGCTGCCTCGTAGAGAGCCGTCAGATCGTCGAGCGCCGCGACCAGAGTCTCGGGCACATACCGTCCGCCGTACGGACCGAACCGGCCGGTCAGACCCTGCTCAGGTGACTGAACTGTGGGCAAAACACCGCCTCCACACATCCTGCGATTTTATGGGGGTTCTGGATGCCACATCGAGTGAAACGACGCCGGAGCCGAAGACGGCGTGACCGCCCAACTCCTCTTGCCACCTGTCCGGAGGTTCTCATCGGGCGACAGTGGGGCTAACACCCAATCGAAGCAGCCCTTAGACCCCCAGCAAAAACAACGCCGAGATTCGCCACGGTGCCGCCGGCCGCAACCGCCCCAAGTCCGGGTTGCATGATGCCGCAGAGCTTGATCTTAGCGCCCACGCCTCGGCACGCGCGTCAGGTCCCGCAGAAGCGCGCCCGGGGAGGCTGCCGCGGAAAGCGCGGTTCCAATCAAGACCGCATCAGCGCCGGCCGCCGCGGCGCGCTGGACGTCTTCGGTTCCAGCCATGCCACTCTCCGCAACAGCTATGATCTCGGTAGGAACCTCGGCGATGATCTTCCACGCGACCTCCACGTCGATCTTGAAGGTATCGAGATCCCGGCTGTTCACCCCTATGATCGACCCGCCCGCCTCCAGCGCCGCACTCAGCTCATCGGGGGTGTGTACCTCGACCAGAGCGTCCAATCCTAGATCGGCCGCACAGTGTATGAGGGGACGGAGCCGGGGGCCCAGGGCCCGGACGATGAGCAGGACGGCAGCAGCCCCGGCAGCCCGAGCCTCCAGGATCTGCACCTCGTCCAGAATGAAATCCTTACGCAGCACCGGAGCCGAGGAGCATCGAGCGGCCGCACTGAGGTCCTGAATGGAGCCACCGAAGTAGGGTCCATCGGTCAGCACGGAGATGGCCGCGGCGCCATGGTCGGCGTACAGTGCCGCGCGCTCACCCGGGTCCAGATCCTCCCGGATCGGGCCGGCAGACGGCGACCGCCGCTTCACCTCAGCGATGACCGCGACGTTTGCCTTCCTGAGGGCGCCCCGGAACGAGGGTGGGACCCGGCTCGCGGCAACATCCCGCTCCAGGGTCGCGCGGCGGGCGTGTACCGTATCCAGGCCAACTCGGGTAGACCTCAGGATCTGGTCAAGGCTGACAGGCATCTTGTCCTTCGGCCGGTATTCGGGTACTGTTATTCGGGCTCTATTCGGTCACTTCAGCCGCCTGCGAGGAGATCCTGAATGCCGCTGACCAAGCGCCAGAGTGAGATACTCACCTACCTGCAAAGCCATATCCACGGGCAGGGCTACGCGCCCAGCTTCGAAGAGATCGCCGAGAACTTCGGCTTTCAGTCTCTGGCCACAGTGCACGAGCATCTCACCAACCTCGAGCGCAAGGGCTACATCCGCCGGTCCTACAACGAAAGCCGCTCGATCGAGGTCCTGCCGCCCCGCGGTACCTCCTCGGCCAGCGAGATCCCGCTTCTCGGAAAGGTAGCCGCCGGTACCCCGATCGAATCGCTCATGCATCAGGAGACCATCGCCGTTCCCGAGCAGATGCTGCCCCGCAAGGGTCCCAACTATGCCTTGAAGGTGCAAGGCACCTCGATGATCGATGAGCACATCGTGGACGGCGACATCGTCGTGGTCCACGGCAAACAGACCGCCGAAAACGGGGAGATGGTCATCGCCCTGGTCAACGGCAGCGAGGCCACCGTCAAGAAGTTCTACCGTGAGGCCGGGGGCTGGATCCGGCTCCAACCCGCCAACGCCACCATGCAGCCCATGCGCTTTCAGGAACGTGACGTGCTGATCCAGGGCGTGGTCGTCGGGGTGATTCGAAAGTACTAGAAGCATGGGCCCGCAACGCGTTGCGGGCTTACCGTGGCGCCGCCGCTCGGAGCCGGGCCAGCACCCGGGCCGCGGCTCCACTCCTCAGGGACTTCTCACCCCGCTCCACCGCCTCCTCCAGCGACCAGCCGTTGGCCGAGACATACAGCGCCGCTGCCGCATTTAACAGGACGGCACAACGTACCACCTTGTCCGCCTCGCCGGAGAAGAGCCGCTCCATCCGGGCTGCATTTTCTTCCGGCTCGCCGCCCGCCAGCGCCTCGAGATCGCCGCATTCCAGATCGTACCGGGCCGGTGCGAGCTCCCACCGATTCACCTCCCTGCCCTTCACCTCCCACACGAGGGTTGATCCCGACGGACTGATCTCATCCATGCCGACGGTGGCGTGCAGGACCAGCGCGTGACGAGTACCGAGCGCCGCCAGCGTTTCGGCCACGAGCTCCGCCCGGGTTGCATCCGCCACCCCGACGACCTGCCGGGTCACTCCAGCAGGATTCGCCAGTGGCCCAAGCAGGTTCATGATCGTCGGAACACCAAGCTCTTTCCGCACCGGCCCAACGTGTCGCATTGCGGGGTGGTAGGTTGGTGCGAACAGGAAGGTGAGCCCGATCGATCGCAACAACTCCGCGGCGGGGGCCGGCGGCAAATGGATGTCGATCCCCAATGCCTCGAGAACATCAGCCGAGCCGGATCGCGAGGTGTAGCTCCGGTTGCCGTGCTTGGCGACAGCAACGCCGGCGCCAGCCACCACGAACGCGGCGGCGGTGGAGATGTTGAGCGTGCCGACCTTCCCCCCTCCGGTGCCGCAGGTGTCCACCAGCAGGCCGGGGTCGCTCGTCTCCAGCGGGACCATGGCGCAGCGGAGTGCCAGCACTGCTCCGGCGACCTCGTCGGCCGTCTCTCCCTTTGCCCTGAGCCCCATGAGAAGCGCTGCAGTCTGGACGGCGGTCGCTTCTCCCCGCATGACCACCCCGAAAGCCGCGGCGGTGGCCTTCTGGTCGAGCGACGCGCCCAGGGCGAGTTGCTGGATGGCGAAGCGTAGCGGGGCGTCGAGGGTCACGGGATTCGAGACCAGGCAAACGGGAGCGGCACAGGGGAAAAAATTGTACCCGGCCAGAGCCGCTTTTGTCAATCGTGACAAGCATTTGCGTGGCTTGCCCGGGGTATCCCGAAGCGCTAGATTCCGGGCCGATGAGCCGGACCTTTCTTGCCACACTAGAGTACGACGGCACCGGCTTTGTCGGGTGGCAGCGGCAACCCGCCGGGCGCTCGGTTCAGCTGGAATTCGAGCGCGTCCTGGAGCGCCTCTTTGGTCGCCGAACCGTGGCACACGCGGCCGGGCGAACCGATGCCGGAGTCCACTCGATAGGCCAGGGCGTCAGCTTCAGTGCCCCTGCCAGCTGGACCGATTCCTCACTTCGACGCGCACTCAACGCGCTGCTGCCGAGTGATTGCTGGGTGGAATCGGTTCACCCGATGCAGCCGGGCTTTCACGCCCGCAAGTCCGCTCTTTCGCGCCGCTATCGCTACCGCATTGGACTCGACGAGGCCTCGGCGTCTCCCTTTCGCCGCCAGTTCGAGTGGGCGCTCGCCAAGCCGCTTGACCTCGAATTGATCACTGAAGCCGCCCGGGTAATACGGGGCGAGCACGATTTCCGCGCCTTCGCGGCCAAGACCGACAAGCCGCATTATCGCTGCCGGGTGATCCACGCGGAGTGGAGCCGGCGGATCGACGACCGAGGTGTGAGCCTCGAGATCGAGGCTGACCGGTTTCTTCAGCGCATGGTGCGGATGCTCGTCGGCACCATGGTGGACATCGGACTCCAGCGCCGCCCGCTGGATGACATGGCTGCGCTGCTCCGCCGGGAGGACAATGCCGACACCAGTCCTCCGGCGCCGCCTCACGGCCTCTACTTTGCGGCCGTGGTGTATCCGCCTGAGGTCTTCGCCGCGCCCGTTCGAGAGCAACATGCCACGCTGCACCTGGCGTAGCCCCGCCATCCTCGCCGTCACCCTGGCACTGGCCGGGTGTCAGGCCGAAGAAATTCCCCCAATGCGTGTGGCCACGGCCGGGGCCCAGACCTCCGCCCGGGTGGCCGAAGCGCAGAACGCCACCAACTCGTCACGCCGTACGGCGCTGGTTGCCGCGGCCGACCGGGTTGCCCCCGCGGTCGTCTCGATCAATGTGACCGCGCGGCAACAGGCGCAGCGCCGCTCGCCCTTCGATCTGTTCTTTGTGCCCGAAGGCGCCCGGGTAGTACAGGGCAGCGGAACCGGGTTCGTCGTCCGGCCCGGCGGGATCATCGTCACCAATCAACACGTCGTCTCGAACGCCGAGCGCGTCGTGGTGACGCTCCCCGACGGCAGTGACCTCCCGGCCACCGTGATGGGAGAGGATCCACTGACCGACATTGCCGTGCTGAAGGTGGACCGGGAGAATCTGCCCACCGTAGCCCTCGGTCGCAGCACCGACCTCATGATTGGCGAATGGGTCGTGGCCCTGGGGAATCCCTACGCCTACCTCCTGGGCAATTCCGAGCCGTCGGTTTCGGTTGGAGTGGTGAGCGCCACCGAGCGTAACATCCTTCCCGGCGGCGACCAGACCGGTCTCTATCTCGACATGATCCAGACCGACGCAGCCATCAATCCAGGCAACTCTGGAGGACCACTCACCAACGCGCTGGGCGAGGTGGTCGGGGTCAACTCGTCGATCTTCAGCAACAGCGGCGGCTCGGTCGGCCTTGGCTTTGCCATTCCCATCGAGCGCGCCGTGCGAGTGGCGGACGAGATCCTCAAGCGCGGGTCGGTACGGAGGGCCTGGGTTGGCCTCGAGGTCCAGGGTGCCCGTGCCATGCGCGAATGGAAGAGTCAGGGTGGCGTCGTCATCTCGAGCGTCGCACCCGATGGTCCTGCGGCTCGCGCGAGCTTGCGCCGGGGTGATGTGCTGGTCGAGGCCAACGGGCGGCGGCTTCGGAACTACCTCGATTGGGAGGCGGTGAAGCTCGACCTGCACGTGGGCGACGCCGTTCAAGTCGGGGTGCGGAGTGGCAGCGGAACCGTCTCCCGGCGGATCGTTACCGGCGACCTTCCGACGGTCACGGCCGAGAAGATCACCGTGCTGCAGGACCTTCAGCTGATCAATGTGACGCCGGCCATTCAGGCCGAGCGTTCCATTCGAAGCGATCAGGGTGCCCTGATCTTCCGGCTCTCTCCCCAGGTCAGCCGCGCCACCGGACTGCAACCGGGCGACGTGATTCTTGCCATCGACCGCACCCCGGTGCGCAACGCCGCCGAAGTGTCGAGCCTTCTCAACGTTCGCTCGGGGCAGGTCATCCGGGTCTACGTCGAGCGCGAGGGCCAGGTCACTTTCACCGACCTGCTGTTCCGATGAGCGACGACCGCTGGCGCTCGCCACTCGGGTCGCGCTACGCCTCGCCCGCCATGCAGACGCTGTGGGGCGAGCGGCACCGGGTCGGACTCTGGCGGCGGCTGTGGCTCGCACTGGCCGAGGCAGAGCGCGAGCTGGGGCTCGACATTCCGGAGCAGGCGATCGCGCAAATGCGGGCCCACCTGGACGATGCCGACCTGGATCTCGCGGCCCGCTATGAGCGTCGCTTCCGTCACGATGTGATGGCGCACATTCACACCTTCGGTGACCAGGCACCGGCGGCTCGGCCCTACCTGCATCTCGGCGCCACCAGCGCGTTCGTCACCGATAATGCCGACCTCGTGGTCATGCGCGACGGCCTCCGTCTCCTGCTCGGGCGGCTCATCGCGGTCCTCGGAGCGCTGGAGCGGTTTGCCACCCGGCACGCCGGCCTTCCCTGCCTGGCGTACACCCACTTTCAGCCGGCCCAGCTCACCACCGTCGGCAAGCGCGCCACCCTGTGGATGCAGGACTTCGCCATCGACGTGGAGGAAGTGAGCCGCCGGATCGAGACCCTTCGGCTTCGGGGCTGCAAAGGCACTACCGGCACGCAGGCCTCCTTTCTGGAGCTGTTCGGCAACAATCACGAGAAGGTCAGAGAGCTCGACCGGCGGGTCACCGCCAAGCTCGGGGTTTCGGCGTCGTTTCCCGTGACCGGCCAGACCTACACCCGGAAAGCGGACAGTGCCGTTCTCGATACGCTGAGTGGCATTGCCCAGTCGTCGGCCAAGCTGGCGGGCGACCTCCGGCTGCTGCAGCACGAGGGCGAGCTGCTAGAGCCGTTCGAGCAGGAGCAGATCGGGTCCAGCGCGATGGCGTACAAGCGAAACCCCATGCGCGCCGAGCGGATCAGCGGGCTGGCCCGGTTCGTGATCTCGCTTCAGGCCAATACGGCCAACACTGCCGCGAGCCAATGGCTCGAGCGGAGCCTGGATGACAGCGCCAACCGGCGATTGACCCTTCCGGAAGGATTTCTCGGCACTGACGCCATTCTGGTGCTCGCCACCAACATTGCGGCCGGCCTCGAGGTGCGGGAGGACACCATCCGACGCCACGTGGACGAACAGATGCCGTTCATGGCCACCGAGCGCTGGCTGATGCTCGGGACCGCGGCGGGGGGCGACCGTCAGGCACTACACGAGGTCGTTCGGAAGCACAGCCTTGCAATGGCCGAAGCAGTGAGCCGGGGAGAGCCCAACACTCTGCTGGAACGGCTCGGCTCGGATCCCGCATTCCGCGGAGTGCCCTCGGCCGCGCTCCAGGCGGAACTCGACCCCCGCAAGTACACCGGACGAGCCGCCCAACAGGTGGGCGAGTTCATCGAGGACTACCTGCGGCCCCTCCTCAAGCGCGCCCGGCCGTTCGCCGCCGACGCCGAACCCGCCGAGGTGAAGGTATGAAGACCGGCGCGGCCCGAAGTAACGCCACGCTCACCGAGAGCCGGCTCCCCCTCCCGTTACTGCGCCAGGGGAAGGTGCGCGAGGTGTACGAGGTAGACGCCGGACACCTGCTGGTGGTGGCCAGCGACCGGGTCAGCGCCTTCGACGTGGTCATGCGCGAGCCGATCCCTCGGAAGGGTGCGGTGCTCACCCAGATCAGCGCCTTCTGGTTCGAGCTGCTGGCCGACGTGTTCCCTTCGCACTACGTCACGGCCCGCACCAGGGAGATTCTGGAACAGGTGCCGCGGCTCGAAGGACTGGAGGAGCAGATTGCCGGCCGGGCAATGCTGGTTCGCCGAGCCGAGCCGGTACCCTTCGAATGTGTCGTCCGCGGCTATCTCTCGGGATCGGCCTGGGCGGAATATCGGAGCCGGGGCACGCTGGCCGGAGAGCCACTCACACCCGGCCTGGTTGAAAGCGCACGCCTGGATCCGCTGCTTTTCTCGCCCGCCACCAAAGCGGAGTCGGGGCACGATATCAACGTCACCGTCGACACGGTGGCCCAGGAGCTCGGTCCAGTTTTGACCGGCCGGCTTCGGCAAGCCAGCCTTGCACTTTACCAGGCGGGGCGCGATCACGCCGCGTCCTGTGGGATTATCATCGCCGACACCAAGTTCGAGTTCGGGACCGACGCGGAGGGCACCCTGCGCGTGATCGACGAGCTCCTTACTCCGGACTCCTCCCGCTTTTGGCCGGCAGACCGATATGCGCCGGGCCACCCTCAGCCCAGCTTCGACAAGCAGCCGTTGCGGGACTATCTCGCCTCGCTCAAGGCGGCAGGAAAGTGGGACGGCGAGGCCCCGCCGCCATCGCTCCCGTCCGAGGTGGTCGAGGCCACGAGCCGCCGATACCTCGAGGCCTACAAGCGGTTGACGGGGCGCAATCTGGAGCGCGATCTGTAATGCGTACTGCCCCTGAAGGACTGTGGTTCATCGTCGGAGCCTGGTTGATTGCGTTGGGCCTCATACTCGCCGCGCTCCGCTTCGACTCACGGGTCCTGTGGATCGCATGCGTCCTCTGGGTCGTGCTGGCGGTCTGGGTTGTCGCCTTCTTTCGTGACCCGGTGCGCTCGGGACAGCGGGGCGACCGCCTGATCCTGGCTCCGGCGGACGGCAAGGTGGTGAGCCTGGTCGAGGCCGATGAGCCGGCATTCATGGCCGGCCGCTCGTGCCGCCTCTCCATCTTCATGAACGTCTTCGATGTTCATGTGAACCGCTACCCGACCGAGGGCACTGTCGGATACCGGCAGTACAACCCGGGCAAATTTGGCCACGCCGGGACCGAGAAGTCGAGTCTCGACAATGAACAGTCTTCGGTCGGCCTCACCACGTCTCGGGGCAAGGTGCTGATCCGCCAGATCGCCGGCCTCATTGCCCGGCGAATCGTGACCGATCACAAAGTGGGAACGCAGGTGCAGCAGGGAGATCGTCTGGGCATGATCCGCTTCGGGTCGCGAGTGGATCTGTTCCTGCCCTGCGACCGAGTGAAATTCCTGGTGAAAACCGGCGACACAACCAAGGCAGGCGAGACCGTGGTGGCCGAATGGATCTAAGACAACGGCGTGAGGGACTCCGGCGCCCCTCGATGCGCCAGGTCGTGGTTGTCATGCCCAGCGCCTTCACCCTGGGCAACCTCTTCTTCGGGTTCTGGGCGATCGTCTCCGCCTTTAACGGCAACTTTCGCTGGGCCGGCTGGTTCATCGTGTTTGCGGGCATCCTCGACATGCTCGACGGGAGAGTCGCCCGGCTGTCGGGTACGGGCACCCGGTTCGGCGCCGAGCTCGACTCCCTGGTGGACGTCATCTCGTTCGGCGTGGCGCCGGCCCTGCTGATGTACTTTCTCGACTTCTCCAATGCCGGCCGCTTCGCCTGGATCCTTTGCTACATCTACGTCGTGGCAGTAGCGCTCCGGCTGGCGCGCTTCAACGTGCTGTCCGCCGGCAAGCCGTCCAGCGGCTGGTTTACCGGGCTTCCCTCGCCGGCGGCCGGTATGACGCTCGCCGTCTACTACCCCTTCAGCCAGACCAACTGGTACCGCGCCTCGCTGGCGTACCTGGATCTCCAGCACGAGGGCCTGGTGGTGCTCATGCTGCTGCTGGCCGTCCTGATGGTCAGCAACGTCAAGTACCCGAAGTTCCCCCCGATCGGGGTTCGCAGCCGGAAGGGCATCTTCGGGCTCATCGTCCACGTCGTCATCCTGCTCGGCGGGCTGATCGTTCCCGAGTACTTCCTGTTCCCCTTAGGTTTGTTCTACGTCGGGCTGGGCATCGTCCGGGCGACGGTGCTCGGGCTGATGGAGCGCCCCGAGCCGGTGCCCGTCGTCGAGGAATCGGCGGAGGAGCGGCTGGCCGATGGCAACGATCCGACGCTGCCACCTCCACTCTCCCACGAGCGCCGCGGCCGGTGGGGCGACCGCCGGCAGGAGACTGATCGATGACGTTCCGAGTACATGTGCGAGTGATGCCCCGGGCGGGCCTCCTCGACCCTCAGGGACAGGCGGTCGAGCACGCCCTGGCCGCGCTCGGCTTCGAGGAAGCGGGAGAAGTCCGGATCGGCCGGGCCATCGAGCTCGACATCAGCGCGGCCTCCTCTGACGAGGCGGAAGCGCGGGCCCGGCTGATGTGCGACAAGCTCCTGGCCAACCCCGTGACCGAGGACTACCTCTTGGACGTGGAGACCGACTGATGCCCCGGGTGGCGGTCGTTCGATTTCCCGGCAGCAACTGCGACTTCGACACGCTCCGCGCGGCCGAGAGCGTCGGGGCCGATGCCTACTTCGTGTGGCACCGGGATGCCGATCTTCGCGGGGCCGACGTCGTGGTGTTGCCCGGCGGGTTCAGCTACGGTGACTACCTTCGCTCCGGTGCCATCGCCCGGTTCAGCCCGGTGATGCAGGCGGTGCAGCGCCACGCCGCGGCCGGCGGACCGGTGCTCGGCATCTGCAACGGCTTTCAGATTCTGTGCGAGAGTCACCTCCTGCCCGGGGCCCTCATGCGGAACGCGGGCCTCAGCTTTGTCTCCAAGCCGGTGGACGTGATCGTCGAGCAGATCGACACTGCTTTCACCTGTGACTACGAGCCGGAGGAGCGGTTGCGGCTACCGGTAGCCCACGGCGACGGCCGGTTCGTCGCGGCCGAGGACACCCTCCGCATGCTGGAGGCCGAGGGACGCGTGGTACTGCGCTACGTGGCGGCAACCGAACGCTCGCCGTTTCAGCCCAACCCGAACGGCTCGGCCAATCACATCGCCGGCATCTGCAACCCGGGCGGGAATGTCGTGGGCATCATGCCTCACCCGGAACGCGCTGCCGACCGGCTGCTCGGACTGACCGGCGGCAGCGGATTCTTCACCTCCATGATCAGCTCCCACCAGGAGAGCTCCAACTGAGGGCGTAGAGCTATGAAGCCGGAAAAGCCAAGCCGAAACGAGGACGAATACTTCGCGAAGGAGGACGCCGAGCTGCTGCGTAAGCACCGAGAGCGGGCAACGGCGGCCAGCCTGGAAGCAGAGAGGAAGTCGCATTTCATGAAGTGCCCGAAGGACGGGTACGACCTTGCCAGCAGCGAGTATCACGGGGTCACCATCGAGACCTGCCCCCACTGCGGCGGCATGTGGCTCGATGCCGGCGAGCTCGAGGCGGTAGCCAAGGACGATCATCCCAACGTGATCACGCGGGTGCTCGCCGATGCGCTGTCTACTTTCCGGGGCTCCCCCCGCGGCAAGACAGCGCGCGGACCGGGAGGTCCCCGCTGAGGAGTCGCCAGTGACCGGTTCGAGCGTGGCCAGCGCGGGCCTCGAGGCGGTCTCGCTTCCAGGCGAGCCTCCGGTGACGCCGGAGCTGGTCCGGGAGCACAACCTGAACCAGGTTGAGTACGGGCGTATCGTGGAGCTGCTCGGCCGGACTCCCACCTTCACCGAGCTGGGAGTGTTTTCGGCCCTATGGTCGGAGCACTGCTCATACAAGCATTCGAAGCCGGTCCTGAAGACGTTCCCCACCACCGGCCCCCAAGTGGTTCAGGGTCCGGGCGAGAACGCGGGCGTGCTCCGGCTCCCTGAAGGCTGGGCGGTCGCCTTCAAGATTGAATCCCATAATCACCCCTCCGCCGTCGAGCCCTACCAGGGCGCCGCCACCGGCGTAGGCGGCATCCTGCGTGATGTATTCACCATGGGCGCTCGTCCCGTGGCGGTGCTCAACAGTCTGCGATTCGGACCGCTGGAGGAGCCTCGCAGCCGGTATCTATTTGCCGGCGTGGTGCGCGGGGTGGGCGACTACGGCAACTGCGTCGGCGTCCCGACCCTGGGCGGCGAGGTCAGCTTCGCGCCGGGATACAGCGGCAATCCCCTGGTCAACGCCATGTGCGTTGGCCTCCTCAGGGAAAGCGACCTCATCCGGGCCGCCGCGCACGGTGTGGGCAACGTGCTCCTCGCGGTGGGAGCGCGGACCGGCCGCGACGGGATCCACGGCGCCAGCTTCGCTTCGGAGGAACTATCGGAGAAGAGCGAGGCTCGCCGGCCCCAGGTTCAGGTGGGAGATCCCTTCACCGAGAAGCTCCTGCTGGAGGCGAGCCTGGAGCTGATCACTTCAGGCCTTATCGTCGCCATTCAGGACATGGGTGCCGCCGGACTCACGAGCTCGTCGGCCGAGATGGCGGCTCGCGGCGGAGTCGGGGTCGAGATCGATACCGGGCTGGTACCCACCCGCGAGCCGGGGATGACTCCGTACGAGATCCTGCTGTCCGAGTCACAGGAACGGATGCTCATCGTGGCCGAGCCCGGCCGGGTGGCGGAGATCCAGGCGGTCTGCGCCAAGTGGGAACTCAGCGCCACGCCGATCGGTCAGGTCACCGACGATGGGATCTATCGGGTGCGCCACCACGGTCAAACGGTGGCGGCCATTCCGGGCCAGCGCCTGGTCGAGGACTGCCCGATCTATTCTCCGGAGGCGGAGGAGAGTGAGGAAGCCAGGGCCCGCCGGGCTTCGGTGGATGCCGGCCCTCCCGTCGTGGACATCGAGGGAGCCCTAGAGCTGCTGCTCGACCATCCAAACATCGCGAGCAAGCGCTGGGTGTACGAGCAGTACGACTCCACCGTGCAGGCCTCCACCGTCCTACCGCCGGGCTCCGATGCAGGCGTCATCCGAGTGCCCGGTGCCCGGTTCGGTCTGGCGATGACGGTGGACTGCAACAGCCGCCTGGTCGCGCTCGATCCCTACGAGGGGGGAAAGGCCGCCGTGGCAGAGGCGGCCCGCAACCTGGCCTGCACCGGCGCCCGGCCACTGGGCATCACGGATTGTTTGAACTTCGGCAACCCGGAAAAGCCGGAGGTTTTTTTTCAGTTCCGGGAGGCTGCGCGGGGCATTGCCGATGCGTGCCGCGCCTTCGACACACCGGTGACCGGCGGGAACGTGTCGTTCTACAATGAGAGCCCCACTGGCGCCATCGATCCCACCCCCACGATAGGCATGGTGGGACTGCTGTCCCGGGTGGAAAATCGGGTGGGAAGCTTTTTCGACTCGCCTCAGGATGAAGTGTTCATCATCGGAGAGACCAGCGGCATCCTGGGCGGCTCAGCCTACTGGGCCGAAGTGTGCGATTTTGTCGGAGGCGATCCCCCGGCGGTTGATCTCGAGGCTGAGGTACAGGTCCAGCGGTTCCTGGTGAAGGCGGCCGAGCAGCACCTGCTCCGATCGGCCCACGACTGCTCGGAGGGGGGCTTGGCGGTGACCCTGGCCGAGGCCGCGATGGGTGGTCCGTACGTGCCGGGCAGTCTGGGCGCCAGCCTCGATCTCACCGGCTACGCCCCGGACGTTCCGATCGAAGGCCTGCTCTATGGCGAGGACGGGGCCCGCGCGGTCGTCACCTGTGCCCCGCCCCAGGCTCGCCGTCTCATCGGGCTGGCCAACGAGCACCGGGTGCCGGTGTTTCATGCCGGCCGGGTGGAAAGAGCCGGAGCTCTGGAACTCCAGGTGGGGTCTCAGTCGTTCTCCTGGAGCACCGAAGCCCTTCGCAGGATTTATTCAGAAGCCATTCCCCGCCGGATGCAGCATCCCGACGTGGATCGTGTGGTAGGAGAGTAAGCATGTGTGGCATCATCGGCGTTTCCGGGATCTCCGACGCGGCCCGGCTCACCTATCTCGGTCTCTATGCCTTGCAGCACCGGGGGCAGGAGAGCGCCGGGATCGTGGCCGTGGACCAGGACGGCACCGCCCGGTCGCACCGTGGCATGGGCCTGGTGTCGGAGAACTTCGACGACGAGACGCTGGCCTCCCTGCCGGGCGACGTCGCGGTGGGCCATACCCGCTATTCGACCACCGGCAGCACGGTGCTGGCCAACGCCCAGCCCTGCAACGTCAACACCCGGTGCGGCCCGCTCGCCATCGCCCATAACGGCAACCTGATCAACGCGGGCGTCATCAAGCATGAGCTGGTATCGCGGGGGGCGATCTTCACCGGCTCCAGCGACACCGAGGTGCTGGTCCACCTGATCGCACGCTCCGAGGCCGCAACCGTCGAGGACCAGATCCGCGAGGCGCTGGAGCAGGTGGACGGTGCCTACAGCCTGGTGATTACGGTCGGCCGGACGATGTATGCCGTGGTCGACAGCCGTGGCTTCCGGCCACTGGTCATCGGACGCCTCGGCAACGGAATTGTGGTGGCCTCGGAGACCTGCGCGCTGGACCTGATTGGGGCCTCGTTTCACTGTGAGCTCCGGCCGGGGGACTTTATCAGGATCGACGATGGTGAGGTCACTCACCTGCCTCGGCTCGCTCCCCGTCCGATGAGCCGCTGTGTCTTCGAGCTGGTGTACTTCGCCCGCCCGGACAGCATCGTGTTCGGCAAGTCGGTCGACAGGGTACGCCGCGAGCTCGGACGGCAGCTCGGAAGGGAGCAGCCGGCCCCCGGGGGGGAGGTGGTGTTTGCCGTACCCGACAGCTCGAATGCCATGGCGCTCGGGTTTGCGGAAGCGTCCGGCATTAAGCTGGAGTACGGCCTGATCCGAAACCACTACGTCGGCCGCACGTTCATCAATCCGACCCAGGCACTCCGCGTGGCCAAGGTAAAGATCAAGTTCAACCCAGTGCGCGAGGTCATAGAGGGCAAGTCGGTCGTGGTGGTGGACGACAGCCTGGTCCGGGGCAACACCAGCAAGGAGCTGGTACAGATGATCCGGAGCGCCGGTGCCCGCGAGGTCCACCTGCGGCTCGGCTCGCCACCGATCACCGGCCCCTGTCACTACGGCATCGACACACCGACCAGGGCGGAATTGATCGGCGCGACTCACTCGGTCGAGGAGATTCGCCAGTTCCTGGGAGTGGATTCGCTCGGGTATCTCTCGCTGGACGGCATGCTGGCGGCGGCGGGCAACGACACCGCGTACTGCCACGCCTGCTTCTCAGGCAAGTACCCGACCACGACACCGGAACAGCTGGTTCACCTGCGGCGCGACAGCCCGCTCATCTCTACCCGCGCATGAGCGGGTCCTATACTCAGCCGCTGGTCTATTTCTTCGGGCAGGGCCGGGCCGACGGCACCGCGGCCATGAAGGACGTGCTTGGCGGCAAGGGAGCCGGGCTGGCCGAGATGACCACCATCGGCATTCCGGTCCCTCCCGGCTTTACCATCGCCAGCAATCTCTGCCTGCACTATCTCGAGAGCCGCCAGTTCACGAAGCGGGTGCGAGCCCAGGTGGAAGACGCCCTCCAGCGGCTGGAGAGCGCCACCGGTAAATACCTGGGCGACGGAGACAACCCCCTGCTCGTGTCGGTCCGTTCGGGCGCCGCGGTGTCGATGCCGGGGATGATGGAGACCATCCTGAACCTGGGCCTGAACGATGTGACCGTGGAGGGGCTCACCCGCCTGAGCGGCAACCCGCGCTTTGCGTGGGACTCCTACCGCCGCTTCGTCCAGATGTACGGCAGCGTGGTGTTCGGTCTCTCGAAGAAGCAGTTCGAGCAGATCCTGGAAGATCACAAACACCGCTGCCGCATCGAGCGCGATATAGACTTGCCGGTCGAGGAGATGCAGGCCATCGTGCGGCGCTTCAAGCAGCACGTGCGGGAGGAATCGGGGAAGGAGTTTCCCCAGGAGCCGCTCGACCAGCTCTGGGGCGCCATCGCCGCGGTGTTCGAGAGCTGGAATACCCGCCGCGCCATCGACTACCGTAAGCTGCATGACATCCCGGATTCGATGGGCACCGCGGTCAACATCGTGGCCATGGTCTTCGGCAACCTGGGCGAGGACTCCGGCACCGGGGTCACCTTCAGCCGCGACCCCTCGACCGGCGAGCAGCGGCTTTACGGCGAGTTCCTGCTCAACGCCCAGGGGGAGGACGTGGTATCCGGCAGCCGTACGCCGCTGCCAATCGATCAGCTGAAGGAGCGACTTCCGCATGCCTACCAGGAGCTGGAGCGGCTGGCTCGCACCCTGGAGCGCCATTTCCGCGACGTGCAGGACATGGAGTTCACCATCGAGCGCGGCAATCTCTACATGCTGCAGACTCGACGGGGCCAGCGCTCCGGGCATGCCGCGGTGCGCATCGCCTGCGACATGGTGGACGAGGGGCTCATCTCGGAGCAGGAGGCCGTCGCCCGAATCCCGCCCAACGACCTGAACCAGCTGCTTCATCCCACCATCGATCCCCACAGCAAGCTCGATCTGCTGACCACCGGCCTTCCGGCTTCCCCCGGCGCCGCCTGTGGTACGGTGGTCTTCGACGCCGACCAGGCCGAGCGGCTGGGGCGGGCCGGGCAGGCGGTGATCCTGGTGCGCCGGGAGACCTCACCCGATGACTTTCACGGGATGGTGACGGCCAAGGCCATCCTCACTGCGCGCGGCGGCATGACCTCCCACGCGGCAGTGGTGGCTCGCGGGATGGGCAAGCCCTGCGTGGCGGGGGCTCAGGGATTGACGGTGGACGAGAAGACCAACCGCTTCTCGGCCAATGGGCGCAGCGTGGGCGAGGGCGACTGGATCACGGTGGATGGAAGCAGCGGAAAGGTCTTCGCCGGACAGGCGGCGCTGATTGCTCCTGAGCTGAGCGGGAACTTCAATCGGGTGATGAAGTGGGCCGACCGGATCATGCAGCTTCGCGTGCGGGTAAACGCCGACACCCCGGCTGATGCTCATCGCGGCCGTGATTTTGGCGCCGAAGGCATCGGCCTTTGCCGCACCGAGCATATGTTTTTCACCGGCGACAGGCTTCTCGCCATGCGGGAGATGATCGTCGCCCAGGACATCGCCGGACGAAGGCGTGCGCTGGCCAAGCTGCTTCCCATGCAGCGCGGCGACTTCGAGGCCATCTTCCGCGCCATGGAGGGTTACCCGGTCACCATTCGCCTCCTGGATCCGCCGCTGCATGAGTTCCTGCCCCAGGAGCCGGCCGAGATCGAGGCGCTGGCCAAGGAGCTCAAGATGGATCCGGCCGCGCTCCGGGTCATCGTGGAGCGGCTGCACGAGGTGAACCCGATGCTCGGTCTCAGGGGCTGCCGGCTCGGCATCATTTATCCCGAGATCACAGAGATGCAGGTGCGAGCCATCTTCGAGGCCGCCTGCACCGTCGCCGCCAGGAAGGGGCGGGTGATGCCTGAGGTGATGATCCCCCTGACCGCCAGCGTGGTCGAATTCCGGAAGCAGGCACTCATCGTGCGGCAGGTGGCGGAAGAGGTCTTTCAGGAGCGGCAGATCACCGTCCCCTACCTCCTGGGCACGATGATCGAGCTGCCCAGGGCGGCGCTGACGGCCGACGAGATCGCCCGGGAGGCGCAGTTCTTCTCCTTCGGCACCAACGACCTCACCCAGACCACGTGGGGACTTTCCCGCGACGACGCCGGCAAGTTCCTCCCCTACTATCTGGAGCACGGAGTGATCGAGGACGATCCCTTCCAGGTTCTCGATCAGGCGGGCGTCGGCAAGCTCATCTCAATGGCGTGCGACCTCGGCCGGCGTACCCGTCCCGACCTCAAGCTCGGCATCTGCGGCGAGCATGGCGGGGAACCGGCGGCGGTGGCCTTCTGCGACCGGCTGGGCATGAACTACGTCTCCTGCTCTCCCTTCCGTGTGCCTATCGCCCGGCTGGCGGCGGCACAGGCCGCACTGGCTGCCCGGGGCACCATGGACCGCACTCGCGCAACCGTCTAGACCCGTCCGAGGATACTGATGACAGAGCCGCTGGTAGGCATCGTGATGGGCAGCGACTCCGATTGGGAGATCATGCAGCATGCCGCCCGCCGGCTGACGGAGTTCGGCGTGGCCCATGAGGCCCGGGTCGTGTCGGCCCACCGCACGCCCGACCAGCTCTACCGGTACGCAGAGGATGCAGCGGGGCGAGGCCTGCGTTGCATCATCGCGGGAGCAGGGGGCGCGGCCCATCTTCCCGGCATGCTCGCCGCCAAGACCACGCTGCCCGTGCTCGGCGTTCCCATCCCCACCAAGCATCTCCAGGGACTCGACTCACTGCTCTCGATCGTCCAGATGCCGGCCGGAGTACCCGTGGCCACCTTCGCCATCGGCACCGCCGGTGCCGGGAACGCCGGACTCTATGCGGTGGCCATCCTGGCCCTGAGCGATGCCGAACTGAGCGACCGGCTGGATGAGTTTCGCCGGACCCAGGAACGACGAGTGCTGGACCTGAAGCTACCGGAGCCCTCGTGATCCTTCCCGGCGCCACGGTCGGCGTCGTCGGAGGCGGACAGCTGGGCAGGATGTTCACCTTGCAGGCCCGGACCATGGGATACCAGGTCGTGGTGCTCGATCCGGACCCGCTGAGCCCCGCCGGCGCCGTAGCCGACTATCATATCCGCGCTGCCTATGACGCCGAGCCGGCCCTGGCCGAGCTCTCGGCCCGCTGCGCCGCGGTCACCACGGAGTTCGAGAACGTCCCCGCTGCTACGCTCGAGCGGCTCGCCCAATCATCCCTGGTTCGCCCGCCCGTCGAAGCGGTTGCCATCACCCAGGACCGCGGCGCGGAGAAGGGCTTCCTGCAGAGCCACGGCTTCGCCACCGCTCCATTTCGCGTGGTGCGGAACAAGGTCGAGCTCCTTGCCGCGCTGGGCGCTATCCCCCGCCCCGCTCTCCTCAAGACGAACCGGCTGGGATACGACGGAAAGGGCCAGGCTACAGTCGAAACCGAGGAGGACGCGGTGCGCGCGTTCGAGCGCTTCCGCGGCGTTCCCTGCGTTCTTGAGGCTCGCCTCGACCTGGAGTGCGAGCTCTCGGTGATCGTGGCCCGAGGCGCCGATGGCGACGTCGCCAGCTTCCCGGTGGCGGAGAACCGGCATCGGAACGGGATCCTCGAAACCTCAGTGGTGCCGGCTCGAATCTCTGACGCCCTGGCGGAGCAGGCCCGAGGGCTGGCCACCCGAGTGGCCCAGGCGATGTCCTACGTTGGAGTGCTCGGAGTGGAGCTGTTCGTGGTGAACGGGGGGCAACTGATGGTAAACGAGATGGCGCCGAGGCCGCACAACAGCGGACACTACACCATGGACGCCTGCTCTGCCGATCAGTTCGAGCAGCAGCTTCGAACACTGTGCGGACTCCCATTGGCCCGGCCCTGGCTGTTGTCGCCGGTTGCAATGGTCAACCTGCTCGGCGACCTCTGGTCGGGTGGGGAGCCACGCTGGGATGAGGCGTTGAAACGACCGGGTGTCCGGCTCCATCTTTATGGCAAGAGCGAGGCACGGCCAGGCCGGAAGATGGGCCACCTGAACTGCCTTGCCGCCGATCCGGACACGGCACTCACGATAGCCCTTGAAACCAGGGACGCGCTCCAGCGTCCGCGCTGACACCTAGGAGAGACTGACATGTATATCGCCACCCTCGTTGCCATAGCCGCCCTCAGCAGCAGCGGGCCAGCCCACGGAGACTTGGTCGCCAACCCGGACACGGTGTGTCCGTCCAGGAACGTGCCTCTCGAAGGCCGGAAGAGCCCCCTCGATTCGGTCACCTTCACCATCGCCGCCAAACCGGTGAAGGTCTGCTACGGCCGCCCCTCCGCACGAGGCCGGACTATGCTCGGGGGCAGCATTCCCTTCGGCAAGCTGTGGCGAACGGGGGCCAACGAGCCGACCATCTTCTACGCGCCGGTTCCGCTGCGGGTCGCGGGGCTGAGCGTGCCCCCAGGCGTCTATTCGCTATATACGGTGCCGGGCGCGAAGGAGTGGGAGATCATCGTGAACCGGGCCACGTCACAGTGGGGCCACGAGGGCCAGTACACCGATGAGGTCAAGGCGCAGGAGCTCGGCCGGGCCAAGGTGAAGAGCGAAGCGCTCAAGGCCCCGGTAGAGACTTTTACCATCAAGGCCGAGCCGGCGGGTGACAAGGCAGCGTTGCTGCTCGACTGGGAGAAGACTCGGGTGAGAATTCCAGTTGTCGCCGGCAAGTAGACATGTCATCCTGAACGAAGTGAAGGATCTCTTCGGCCTCCCAGAGGAGAGGTCCTTCGCTGCACTCAGGATGGCAGGCTATTCCAGATCTCTAACTCCTTCAATCAGCCGATCCACTTCCTCCTCGGTCGTGTAGCAGGCACAGCCCGCCCGCACCAACCCCTCGTTAAGCCCCAGCCGGGCGACCACCGTAGTCGCGTAGAAATCGCCGCTGGAGACGAACACGCCACGATCGGCCAGACGTCTTGCGACCTGGTCGGCCGGCATGCCGGCCACGGTGAACGCCACTGTGGGCGTGCGGGGCAAGCCTGGTGTGGGGCCGTAGAGCGTAACGCCGTCGATGGCGGAGAGGCCATCCCACAGCCGCAGCAGCAGACTTCTGCCTCGCTCGTGCAGGGCAGCAAAGGCGGTGGCGAGCCGGGTCCGGCGGTGTTCCCCGGTGCCGAGGGAGGCCAGGAAGTCCACCGCCGCGGCTGCCCCGACGATTCCCTCGTGGTTCTGGGTGCCGGTTTCCATCCTCTCGGGCGCCGTATCCGGCGCGGGCGCGAGCTTGGGAATTTCCACCCGGCCCAACACCTCGCGGCGGCCGAACAAGATTCCGATATGCGGCCCATAGAACTTGTACGCCGAGCAGGCGAGAAAGTCGCAGCCGATTCTCGCCACGTCCACCAGCTCGTGTGGGGCGTAGTGCACCGCGTCTACGAAGGAGAGGGCGCCCACTGATCGCGCCATCGCGGCCGCCCGGCCGACATCGGTGATCGTTCCCAGGGCATTCGACGCGGCACCGATGGCAAGGAGCCGCGGTTTGGTGGCCAGCAGCTCTTCCAGTTTGGCCCAGTCGAGCTGGCCGGTCGCCGGCAGCAACGGCACCGACAGCACGGTGATTCCGCGATCTCGCTCGAGCGCGCGCCACGGCGCGACGTTCGCGTGGTGATCCAGCTCGGTGATGAGGACCCGGTCGCCCGGGCCCCAGCCGCGTCCCAGCCCTCGTGATAGATGGAACGCCAGCGTCGTCATGTTCGCGCCAAAGGCGATCTCTCCTGGGGTGGCGCCCAGGAAATCGGCCAGCGCCGATCTCGCCCCGGCAACGAGCGCGTCGGTTTCCTCGCTCGTCGGATAGGGCCAATGGGTGTTCGCGTTGTGGTGGTAGAGATAGTCCGTCATGGCGTCGACGACGGGCCTCGGCACCTGGGTGCCACCAGGCCCATCGAAGTAGGCCACCGGATGGCCCCGGTGACGCCGATCAAGCGCGGGAAATCCGGAACGAAGGAGCGCGACGTCAGCGGTGCGAGGACGGGATGAGGATGAGACGGTCATGCCATAAGCTACCCTGAATAGGTGACAGGTAAACTCCTCCGACTGCGGCTGGCGTCCACCCCGTTGGCGGCATTAGCTTTTCTCTGCCACCTCCAGCATCTCCTTTACCGAGTACCGCGATTTCCTCCTCCAGACCAGGAGCTTCGATGTTGCTCCAAAGACGAGTAGGGCCTCTTATCCGACGCCTGACCGGGCTGTCAGGCTGGGCCGTGCTCCTGGGGGCGATCGGCGCCTGCAGCACCACCGACCCTCGCATCCCCTCGGGCATCAGCTTGAGCGTAACTTCGGTGTCATTGACCGCAGTGGGGCAGACACAGCAGCTCGTTCCATCGGTGACCGATCAGGATGGTCAGGCGCTGGATGGGGCCGATGTGAGCTGGACCAGCGGCAGCGGCCAGGTGGCCACGGTGAGCTCCAGCGGGTTGGTCACGGCGGTCGGATCCGGCACCACCCAGGTCACCGCCACCGCGGGCTCGGCCACCGCCATCGCGCAGGTCACGGTCACTCAGGTGCCCACCCAGCTCCAAAAGTTCTCTGGAGATGGGCAGAGCGGTCCCGCTGGAGCCACCCTCCCGGCTCCGCTGGTGGTTCAGGTTAACGACGCTGGGGGGAACCCCGTTCAGGGGAGGACCGTGACATACACCGTGACCGACGGAGACGGGAGCACCGGGGCGGGTACCGCGGTTACCGGCAGCGACGGGCGAGCGTCCACATCCTTCACCACGGGGAGTGTCGCGGGGGCCGCTCAGCGAGTCTCGGTGACCGTCACGGGTACCGCGCTTTCCGCCGATTTCACTGCCGTGGCCGAGGCTGATCCCACGGGCTACAATATTGGTCTCAGGTATCTCAGCCCCGCGACCTTTGCCCAGCAGCAGGCGTTCACCAATGCCAGGCTCCGGTGGGAGAACGTGATCGCCGCGGACCTGGAGGACGTGCTCTTGCAGTCCGCCGCCGGAGACTGCGGTGATGACACCCCCGCCATCGACCAGACAGTTGACGACGTAATCATCCTCGTCCGCCTGGCCCCGAGGGATGGTCCCGGAGGCATACTCGGCGGAGCAGGCCCCTGCTTCATTAGAAGCGCTGACCCCCCGGCAGACCCGGTTGACCCGCTAACTGTCATGGGAGTCATGGAGTTCGATACCGAGGACTTGCAGCAGCTGGAGGACGAAGGGTTTCTTGAGGACGTGATCCTCCACGAGATGGGGCACGTGCTGGGAATCGGAACCTTGTGGGATTTCCAGGGACTGCTCGCCGATCCATCGCTGACTGCGGGGGGCGTGCCCAACCCAGGCGCCGATCCACACTTTACTGGCAGCCAGGCTATCGCGGCTTTCAACAGTGCCGGAGGCCTGGCGTACGTCGGTGAGAAGGTCCCGGTAGAGGACACCGGCGGTGTAGGAACCGCCGATGCGCACTGGCGTGAGTCAGTGCTCGACAATGAGCTCATGACCGGCTTCATCGGGTCAGGTCAGAATCCGTTGAGCCGCATAACCATCGCGTCGCTGGCCGATCAGGGTTACCCGGTGAACCTCGCGGCAGCAGATCCCTACAGCTTCCTCCTGGGCTCACTTCGTGCCTTCGATAGCCGGCCGAAGCTGCAACTCAAGAATGACATTTTGCGACACCCCATCCGGAAAGTGGATCGGCACGGTCGGGTGACCGGCGTGCTCCGGCGGTGACAGCACCACGAGGCTACGCCGGCAGAGCAACCCGCGTCTTCCGGCTGGCCGCACCGTTCCTTCTCCTCGCCGGTTGTCGCTCGCAGTCCGGCCGGGCGAGCCCGGAGGAGTGCGCTCCGGTGACCGCCGACCTCCCGGTCGGTAACTCCACGGGGATCGCCGGAGAATATCGCCTCAGGCTCGTGGCCACCTCGGGCGCCAAGACGGGCGCCGCAACCGAGGGCTCGCTGAGGCTCGATCCGCAGACGGATTCTCTTCGCTATCGGAGCAGGCTGGGTGGAGGTCGGGACTCGACGGTGCTGCATCCCTTCTACGGCGCGGCCGACGTGGACCTGGCCCGGATCGATGCGGTGTCGGTTGGGAGCACCACGTCGATCGATCCGATGCAGCCTGGTGTGCTGGTCGTCCAGCGACGTACCGCAGGCGGGTTGCCTCAGGGGGAGATCATTCTTCGCCTGGGGTCGGACGCGAACCGGAGAGATCGGCAACGGTTCGACGGGGGATACACCGCGCTTCGGGTCCGGGAGATAGGTCCGGCGCGGCTGGCCGGCTCCTGGGCCAGCGGCGTGAAGGCGGAGCGGTCCGCAGGCTACTTCTGCGCAACGAGGGTGGACGGGAAGGGCGGGAAAGACGCGAAGGGCGGAAAAGAGTAAATCGAGCTGTCAATTAGTTAATGTCTTACCTGAGATATGGTGTCGTAAGCGTTGGGTTTCCAACTGGTTCTGCGCCACCGACTGACGCGAACGCGTCGGTCCTTCCCGCCCTTCGCGCCTTTCCCGACCCTCCCGCCCTGGTTATTATTCATCACCCGGGGGCGACTTGGCTTCGACGGGTTTGATGAAGGAATTGCAGCGTGTCCAGGTCCAGAGTCCTGGTAAAACCATCTGGAACGATTCAACTGCCAATACTGAACTGGCAATGGCTGCGTAAGCTGAGCTAACGCTCGCTTATGCTCCTTCGATGGCTGGAGCCCGCCCGGGGCGCTGCCCATCGAATCGCAAATCTGGGCTAGCTGGTCGCGTCGCTCCGATGCGTCCGGCGAGATCTTCAGGAGATAGAGTTCGGAGAGGTCGGCTCGATACCCCTCCGAAGTGACGGTAAAAAGTCGAGCCTACACACGTAGACGCAGTTCTGGAAGCTCACTCGGACCAGGGTTCGATTCCCTGCGCCTCCATGTAACGGGCGGTAGATGAAGCGGCGGTAGTTTTCGTCACTTTCTCTACCGCCTCTTCCTTCCCGACTTTCCCCTCCTTCCCGCTACCGCCCCGCCTTCTCCACCCTATTCCGTCCGCTTCGTTTGGCCACGTACAGCGCCGAGTCGGCTTGGGCCGGCAAGTTGTCGAGGCTGCGGCTGGTCTCGGGGCACGCCGCGACCCCGAAGGACGCGCTCAGCGGCCACTGCCGGCCGCGCCAGTCCCAGGCCGTGGTGCCCAGCTTGATCCGGATTCGCTCGGCGATCTTGCCGCCGAGGTCGAGACCAGTCTCCGGGAGCCAGACCGCGAACTCCTCGCCGCCGATGCGTCCCGCTACGTCGAAGGTGCGGATCTGCTCCCGGATGATGCGGCCGAAGTGCACCAGGGCGGCGTCTCCCGCTGGGTGTCCCAGGGTGTCGTTGAGGTTCTTGAACCGGTCCAAATCGGCGTAGACGAGCGCTCCCTCTTTGGTCGTGGTGAGGCGGAACGTCTCATCGAATCCGCGGCGGTTCTGGAGACCGGTGAGCGGATCTATCGTCGCGGCCCGCTTGGTCTGATCGGCCAGCAGCGCGCGCGCTATCCTGGGCCCGGCATTGTCGAGCGCCTCCATGAGCTCCGAGCGAGCGGTTCCGACCGGCTCGCGCCCGCCCGTGAGCCAGATCGCCACCGCGCCGATCGGCTGGAGGTCGCGCTTCATTGGCAGGAGTAGAATCGAGCCGGGACGGTTGCGCCGGTCCGCCACGACGCCACCCAGCGGGTCACCGGTGGACACGGTGGCGTCTGCCCGGCCCTCGGCGACCCGGGCGAGCTCGCTTTCCGGAGGCAAGAAGCCGTCCAGCAGCCGCCGGTCGCCCCGGCCGGACACGCCGATCACCCGGACCCCGCTAGTGTCTACCGCGACAACGACGACCTGGGCATCGAGCGTCCGCTCCAGCTGATAGGCCAGCCGGAGGCCCACGCTGCCGACCGATTCGAGCGACGCTTCCTGCGACTGGGCCTGGGTAAGGGCGATGATCTGGGGCCGGCGGCGCACCCCCTCGAGCAGCCGGCGCAGATCATCCTCGACCACGGCGAGCGCGGCCGTGTCCGAGCCTTCGGGCAGCAGTAGCCCCACTGCGGCGCCCGCCTGGGCATGAAAGACCAGCGTGCCGCCCTCCAGCCGCTCGACTCCGCTGTGTTCCTGGTCGCGGGCCCGCTCCAGCCGGCGGTCCACCGCCACGATCTGAGCCACCGACAGCCGCTCCGGCTCGATGATTCGCTCGGCCTTGGGCCCCTCCTCGCCCGGGTCCAGCTCGGTGATCCAGACACCCACGGCGCGATGGGCGCGGCGAAGCCATTCGAGGGCCGGATCGGGCAGGAGGTGGGGAGCCACGCTGTCGCGCAGCCGGCCCGGCTGGTAGCGGCGCCCCAGAAACCAGCCCGTCACGCCGGCGGCCACCGCGGCGAGACTGAGCCCGATCAGCTCCGTCATCCCCGCAACCAGCCCCGCCGGCGGAACCAGAGATAGATGGCCAGCGTGACCAGTCCCATCGCGCCCAGGACCGCCGGATAGCCCCAGTGCTCCCTGAGCTCGGGCATGAAATCGAAGTTCATGCCATAGACGCCGACGATGAAGGTAAGAGGCAGGAAAAACACGGAGAAGACCGTGAGGACCCGGACCACCTCGTTGGTTCGGTGTGAGGCCAGCGCAAGCTGAATGCTGAGCAGGTTATTCACGTCTTCGACCAGGTCCTCCGCGTACGCGTACATGCTCTCCGCGTTCTCCCGAAGATCCTGGAACAGCGGTGCGGCCGGCTCCGAGGCTGGAACCAGCCGTTGAACCACGTCCAGCGTGTGCGAGAGCATCCGCCGCATCTGGGTAACCCGGCGCTTCTCGGTGTAGATCCGCTGGAGTAACCCCCCGAGCTCGTGCTCTCCGAAGACCGTCGCTTCGAACTTGTCTATGGCGTTCTCGGCTTCCGCGAGTGGCTTCTCATAGCTCTCGATCGCACCGTTGATGATCTCGATCAGAACCCGGGGGAGAAAGCTTTTGCGCCGCTCAGCACCTGCCGGCGGCGGGCTCTGGTACTTGGTAATCAATGCCGCCAGGAATGGCTGTTCGGTACGGTGAATGGTGATCAGGAAGTCGGTACTGTAGAAAATGGCGACCTTACGGGTCATCTCCTGGATCGTGGAGCACTCGCGGGTCGCGGCTTCATCGAAGGCCCGCACGATGATGAAGGTGACGTTCCCGATCCGCTCGTACTTGGGGAGGTGCTCCGGATCGAGCGAATCCTCGACGGAGGTGGAGTGCAGCCCGTACTGCCGAGCGACGTTCGACAGCTCCTCCTTGGAGGGATTGACGACGTCCAGCCAGATAAAGGGCGGGTCGTTGCTGTTGATGATGGTGCGAACGGTCATGTCTGGCAGATCCGGCTGGCCGCGGCTGCGGCACCAAATCCGTTATCGATGTTTACCACCGTGACCCCCGCCGCACAGGAGTTCAGCATCCCGAGAAGCGCCGCCAGTCCTCCAAAGGAGGCACCGTATCCGATGCTGGTCGGCACCGCAATTACCGGTACGCTCACCATGCCGCCGACCACGCTGGGGAGGGCCCCCTCCATGCCTGCGACGACGATGACGACCCGAGCGCGCTGGATTTGCTCGGCCGCGGCCAGGAGGCGATGGATCCCCGCTACCCCGACGTCGATCAAACGCTCCACCTGGTGACCGAACGCCTCCGCCACGACCGCAGCTTCTTCCGCAACCGGCAGGTCGCTGGTGCCGGCGCAGACGACGAGGATGGTACCGGTGCGCGGAGGCTTCGGATCGGTTCCCGGCAGGTGTACGGTGCGAGCCAGAGAATTCCAGACCATTCGGGGGAACCGGGCCCGGAGCCGCGAGGCGAGCGCCTCATCGGCACGGGTGCCCAGAAAAGAGCCGCTGGCCGCCTCCAGGCGCTCGCAGATGGCCACCACCTGGTCCGGGGTCTTCCCCTCGCAGAACACGACCTCGGGGTGGCCTTGGCGCAACGCTCGGTGATGATCGATCCGGGCAAACTGCAGATCTTCGAAGGGGAGGCGGCGGAGCCGGTCGAGCGCTGCCCCGGGAGCCATGCGTCCGGCGGCGACCTCGGCGAGCAGAACCTCGAGCTGCTCGGCTGTCACGCCACCTGGGCGACCGGTTCGAGATACTCGAGAAAGATCGCCTCCGCCTCTGCGATCGATTCGATTTGGAAGAGACGCTGCCGCAGCGCACTCGAGCCGTGAAGCCCCCGGGTGTACCAGCCCAGGTGCTTCCGGAACTCCATCACCGTTTTCCGGGTATCGCCCTGAAGACGAAGAGCCAGCCGGGCGTGGTCCAGGGCCACGGTGAAGCGCTCGCCCGCATCGGGAGCAGGTGGCACGTCGGCGCCACTCAGCAGGGCGCGGCCGTCACGGAACATCCACGGGTTGCCAAAGGCGCCTCGGCCGACCATGGCCCCGGCACACCCGGTATGCTCCCGCAGGCGCACGATGTCGGCGGCAGACTCGAGATCACCGTTACCGATGACCGGAATGTCCAGCGCCTCTGCCACGCGGGCGATCTCGTCCCAGTTCGCCTTGCCGGCAAACATCTGGGTCCGGGTCCGGGCGTGGAGCGTGAACGCCCTGGCCCCGGCGTCCTGCATCCGCAGGGCGATCGTGACCGGATCCCGTGAGTCCTCACTCCACCCGCTCCGGGTCTTCACCGTCACCGGCAGGTGAGTGGCCCCAACCACGGCCCGAATGATTCGGTCCACCAGGTCCATGTCCCGGAGACAACCCGAGCCGCCATTTCGCTGTACTACCTTCTTCACCGGGCAGCCGAAATTGATGTCGATGAACTCGGGCTGGTAGTGCTCGGTGATCAGGCCGGCTGCCTCCGCCATCGCGTTCGGATCGGAGCCATAAATCTGGATTCCGATGGGACGCTCGATCGACTCGAACTCGGCACCCTCCAGCGTGGTCTTGATGCGGCGCCGAATCGCCTCCGATGACAGAAACTCGGATAGCACGACGTCCGCACCCATGCGCCGGCAGATCTGGCGAAAGGGCGCCTCCGACACTCCCGCCATTGGCGCAAGGATAAGCGGGAATGAATGGGCTGATGGATAGGGCAACTGCATGAGGATAAAATACTTGGCCGCCAGAGAGGTGGCAATGGAAGCAGGGTTGATGTAGCTTGTCGGCCATGCGACTCAAGGAGTTCCTCAGCCCCGATGCCATCTCGCTGTCGCTCCGTGGTGGCTCCAAGGACGAGATCCTGGCCGAGATGGTTGGTCTGCTGCGGACCGATGAGCGCTCGGCGGGGACTCTGCTTCGTATTCTGCAGCGCCGGGAGAACCTCGGCTCCACCGGGATTGGTCGCGGAATCGCGATCCCTCATGGCCGGTCCCTGGTCGTGAGCCGCTTAAGGCTCGCCTTTGGCCGCAAGCCCGAGGGAACCGATTTCCAGGCGATTGACGGCAAGCCGGTCTTCAGCGTTTTCCTCATCATGGCCCCGCCGCTGGAAATCTCCAATCAGTACCTGCCGGTGCTGGGCAAGATCGCCCAGTTCGCCAAGGAGCCGGACGTGCCCGATCGCCTCGCGGGCATCAAGTCGGCGGAGGAGTTCTTTCGTCTGCTGGAGGAGAAGGCGGTGTAGGGGGAAGGAAAAGCGTGAGCAGGAAGAAAACCGTTAGCGGTGAGCGGTAAGCGGTGAGCGGGAGTGAATCGGGCAGTGTAAGTGGTAAGAGGTGAGGCGTCAGAGATATGATGAGTGTGGAACGAGGAACCTGTCGCGGCGCCGCCGTTCTCCGCGCCCAGCTGCTGGCACTCGTGCTGCTGTTCCCGCTTACCGCTTACCGCTCACCGCTTACTGCTCAGCAAACCGCCTTCGAGCAGCTCCGCGACTCACTCGCCAAGACATCGGATACCGCCGGCCTGAGAGCTCTGCTTCGACCGCTTAGGCGTTCCGACCCGGTCAGGGCGGGGCTGATCGGATTGCGCCTGGGTGAGCTGAGGGCCGATCCCGATTTCAGCGAAGCCCGGTCGAGCTTCCGGCGAGCAGCA
>DATMDQ010000110.1:0-18433 GCA_035557715.1 Gemmatimonadales bacterium | reverse complement strand
AACGCTCGATGATATACGGCGGATACAGTGTAGCCATGTTCAAGACTTGACCTCTTCCACGGTGGACTGCGTGAGGAGGAAGGCGAACACCTTCTCCTCGGTAATGGCGCGCTCCAGCTCGCCCAGGCGCTTGGACTTTTCCAGCGAAGCATAAATCTGGCCCGCGGGCACGCCGCGCGCGCTGGCCATGGTGTTGATCCGCTCATCCAGCTCGGCCTCGGTGGCCCGGAGCCCATGGGCTTCCACCAGCGCGTCGAGCGCCAGATCGCGTTTGACCTGGGTCTCAGCAATCTGATGAAACTGCTGCTCGAAGGCGGGCAGCTGATCCTCCGGCACCTTGTACATCTCAGCATAGCCGTGCATCAGCCGGTGGACCAGCGAGTGCGGGGCCTCGATGTTGTTGGCCTCGACCAGCTGGGCGATCAGGTCCCGGCGGACTCCGGTGTCGGCCTCTCGGGCGGCCTCGCGCTCCAGGTCCTGCCGGACCGCCGCGCGCAACGCCTCGAGGCTCTCGAAGTCGCCGACCTCGCGGGCGAGGGCGTCGTCCAGGGCAGGCAGATCCTGTCGCTTGACCTCGTGCAGCGCGATCCGCACCTGCCGGGTCTTACCCCGCCGCGACTCCTCCGGATGGTCGTCGGGGAATCGCACCTCCGACTCGGTGGACTCGCCCGGGAGGAGCGACATGATCCGCTCCTCCAGCTCCGGGATCGTCTGATGGTCGCCCAGAACCAGGTCGTGCGGCTGGGACGGCCCTGCCACACCGTTCTCGATGGGGGCCACGTCCACCCGGACCATCTGGCCGGGTGAAGGCTTGACCCCCTCGACGGGGATCCAGGCGGCCTTCTGCTCCTGAATACGGGCCAGCTGCTCATCCACGGCGCTGTCCGGAACCGCCGCCTCCCGGCGCTCCACCTTGAAGCCGCCCACGCGAGCCAGGGTCAGCTCGGGACGCACTTCGACGTGCAGCTCAAACTCGATGGGGCTACCTTCTTCGAACTTGAGATTGCGGATGGAGGGATCGGTGATCGGCTTGAGCGATTCGTTGGTTTTGGCGGTTTCCCAGCTCTCCCGGATTACTTCCTCCAGCACGGTCTGCCGGATGGCGTCGCCGAACCGCTTGCGGACGACAGTATCAGGAGCCTTACCGGGCCGAAAACCAGGGAGCCGGGCCCGCTGAGAGTAGTACTTCAGCGCGCGCGCCTCGGCCTCGCGGACCCGGTCCACCGGTACGGTGACCCGGAGTGACTTGGAGGCGGAATCCTCACTGGTTTTTTCGACTGTAATGTGGCTCATCGTGGGACGGAATCTACCCTGTCGTTGTCCCCAGGGTCAATTTTGCCCGGCTGGGCTCAGGCGGCCACTGTTGCAGACCGCGCCAATACCCGCAAGATTCTCCGCACTGCTGAAGTCATCTCATCCCCCTGAGTGGGTGTGGAGCGCATGGCGACAGTTCTCCTCGTTGATGATGAAAGCGCGATTAGACGTGCCCTGAGGAAGATCTTCGAGAAAGGAGGCCTCTCCGTGAGTGAGGCCGATTCGGGGCGGGGCGCGCTGGAGGCGATTGCAAAGGACAGCGAGATAGCGGCGGTGGTCAGTGATTTCCTGATGCCCGATGGCAGCGGACTCGACTTCTACGATGCCCTGGTGGGCGTTGCCCCTCACCTGAAACACCGCGTGGTCTTCCTTACCGGTGCCGCGCGGGATCCCATGGTGCACAACCCTCTGGAGCAGCGAGGTGTGCCCCTCATCAACAAGCTGGAAGACCTGCACATCGTCCTGGATGCCGTGAGGCTCGCCTTGCTGCGGAAGTAGGTGGCGGGACCACGAATCCTCCAATCTTGTAAGATCTCCATTCTCATTCCGACAATCCTGTAGGCAAACACTATCGAGGTATCGGGTTACAGCCACCGTACGGTTGTTCCCGCGCCCCCATGCGTGGCATGAGGGTTGCTCCTAGGGGGCGTTCCTTTCCACGAGCGGCTGTTGCGCGACCGTGACTCGCTTGTGAGAGGCGCAGGAGGATCCGACCGCATTGTTCGCATCAACCGGGATTGGCCCGGGCCATAAACGCGTAAGGAGTAGTCATGAAATACCGCAGCTTCGCACCCATCATCTCGTCCGGCGTTATCGGGCTGGCTAGCCTGGCGAGTGTGCCGACCCTGGGTGCGCAAGCCAGATTCGCCGCCGAGTCGAGCCCACTGACGCTCGCTCCCACCGAGCTGCTGAGTGCTCTGTCTCAATACCGGGCCGTCCGCTGGGCGACCTCAGTTCCCGCGATCCCGTGCTCGCCCGCGCCGCTGACCGAGCGCGTCGGGGTGCAGGCGGAATACACCCGGCCGCATGTCATGCCGCTGGAGGAAGCGTTCGCCGACGCGCAGAGCGTCAAGCGATCCATGGCCTACCGCGCACGGGCGGTTGCATTGGAGAATCGCTAATGGGAACGGTGTACGTGCCCCAGGGAAAGGCACCGGACCGGGAGCTCGGAATGCAGCGCTATCTGCTGGTGAGCGACTTCGATCAGACGTTGAGCTTCAACGACTCTGGAATCGCCCTGAGCGAAATGCTGGGTATTTCCGGGTTCGTAGCGAAGTGTGCCGGGCTCTCGCGTATGCATCTGGTGCAGCAGGGCGCTGAGCTGGCCTACCTGCTGCTGCACGACCCGGAGTATCGCCGGGTCCGGCGAGAGGATTTGCGGCAGGTGGGCAAGCAGATCCGCCTGAAGCGCAATATCCATCTGCTATCGAGCCTCCTGGAATCGCTCGACGGCTACCAGTTCGAGTTTTACGTCATCTCGGCCGCACCAGAAGAGGTCATCGTCTCGGCCCTCGAAGGCGTCGTGCCCGCGGATCATATCTATGGCACCCGGTTCCAGTACCATCCGGACTCGGGCGAGATCCAGTCGATCGTCAGGGTACCCGCCGGCTATGGCAAGGTGGCGGTACTGGAGGAGCTTCGGGCCGAGCAGGGTGTGAGCGGGGATCGGCTGGTCTACGTGGGCGACGGCAGCTCCGACGTCCATGTCATGCTGCACGTCAACCGGATGGAGGGGCTGACGATCGCAGTGTCCGAAAACAAGTTCCTGACGCCCATCGCGCGGCGGACCGTGCTGAGCGACGACGCTCTCAGCGTGCTGGTTCCGATCCTCGAGGACATTGCCGGGCTGAGCTCGGCCAGAATCCGCGCGGTGTTTGCGTCGCACGGATTCGTGCTCCAGGAGTGGGACAAGATCCGTACCGACGCGCTCACTATAACCGCGACTCCTTCTGCCGCATAGGAACATCACGCCATGACTGTCGATATCATCGGATGGGTCGCAACCGCAATCTTTGCCGGCTCGTACCTGTGCAAGGACCCCAGGAGGCTTCGGTGGGTGCAGGCGCTCGCCGCGTGCCTGTGGATGGTCTACGGCGCGGTCATCGGCGCCGCGCCGGTGCTGGTGGCAAACCTGCTGGTAGCCTGCTTTGCCGTCTTCTCATCCTTCCGCCCATTCGCCGCCCGGAAGCTGCCGGACCCCTCACGCGCGTAAGCGGGCGGGGTCTATTCCGTACTTCTTCACTTTATAGTTGATCACCCGCTCCGTGGTGCCCAGCAGACGGGCAGCCTTGGAGCGGTTGCCGCGGGTGGTCTTGAGCGCATCCTCGATCAGGCTGCGCTCGAAGGTGGCCACTGCGCCACCCATCGAGGTGGTCACTACCGTGCCTGTGGCCTCGGCGGTCTGAAGGGTCGGGGGGAGATGGTGGCCGTGAATGACCTCCCCGTCCGCCATCAGCACGGCGCGCTCGATGGTGTTCTCCAGCTCGCGCACGTTGCCCGGCCAGTGATAAGAGGCCAGCTGGTCGATGGCCGGGGTCGAGATCCGCTTGATCGTCTTGCCGTGCTGCCGGGCGTACTTCTCCACGAAATGGTCGGCCAGGGGCAACACGTCCGACCGCCGCTCTCGAAGCGGGGGGATGAAGATGGGAAACACGTTGAGCCGGTAGTACAGGTCCTCCCGAAAATTTCCCTCGGCCAGCGCCGTCTCCAGGTTTCGGTTAGTAGCGGCGACCACCCGCACATCCACCTTGACCGGCTCCGTCCCTCCCACCCGGTCGAATTCCCGCTCCTGGAGCACGCGCAGCAATTTGACCTGGATGGCGGGGCTCAGCTCGCCGATCTCGTCCAGGAAGATGGTTCCGCCACTCGCCAGCTCGAAGCGCCCCTTCTTCCGGCTCTCGGCGCCGGTAAAGGCGCCACGCTCATGTCCGAAGAGCTCGGATTCCACCAGGGCCTCCGGCAGCGCGGCGCAGTTGACCTTGATGAACGGCTTCTTGGCGCGGGGAGAGTGGTGATGAATGGAGCTGGCAATCAGCTCCTTACCGGTCCCTGACTCGCCCCGGATCAGCACGGTGGTGCTGGTCCCCGCCACGCGGGCCATCTCCTCGTACATCTGCCGCATCGGCCCGCTGGCGCCGACGAGGGTGGAGAAGTCGTACCGCCGGTGGAGCTCCTCCCGCAGCTGCGCGTTCTCGCTGACCAGCTTGTGACGCTCGGCCTCGAGCAGGCGGTGAATGCGCACCGCCTGCGAGATCATCGACGCCACGACCTTGAGAAACTTGAGGAGCCGGCTGAACTCCCGGTCCAGTTTGTACGGGACTTCGATCGAGAGGGTGCCCACCGTCCGCCGGTGAAGGAGGATGGGGACGCATACGAAGCTGAACTCGGCGCCGCGCCGTTCTCGACGGGATACCGCCCGGTGAAGGAAGCGCGGGTCGCGGCTGATCTGCGGCACGACGATGGGCTCGCCGCTCTCCGCCACCGCGCCGGTTATACCCTCGCCCAGGGCATGGCGGGTTGCGTTTCCCTCATGTGAGAGCCCGATGCCGGCCCGGATCTGGAGCTCCCGGCTGCGCTCGTCCAGGAGGGCCACCGCCCCGCGCACGGCGCCGGAGCGACGCGCCAGAATCGCAAGCACGCCGGAGAGTCCGCCGTGCAGGTTCACGTTGCCAGCGAGCGCCTGGCTCACGTCCACCAGGGTGCCGAGCTTTCTCGCTTCGCTAGTCTCGGTGCGCGCGGGACCCGGCCGCTCCCCTTCCGGGGCGCTCCCGTCTTCGTCCGGCTCGGGCAATGGCAGGAGCTTCATGTGATCCCGCAAACGAAAAGCCCGCTCGTGGGAGCGGGCCGGGATAGGCGACTGGTCAAGGTCGTACCCGAGTCCGCTAACACCTGGGGGTGACGGGGTTGCAGCTGGGGGTGAGCGGACGGGAAATCATGGTCGGAATCTACGAAGCCTGGTTCCGGCTGTCAACCGAAGTGTGCAACCCATGCAGACTTGACTAAACAGTTCGGCGATCGGCCGGGATTTGGACCCTGGGGATAGGCAGAATGGTGTAAAACATGTCCGATCCGCATGCATCAACGGAACCTGGCCCACCTGGGGCGCCCGGATGTGTTTTCGGTGGTTCGGCTGCTCCCCGGCGCCCCGGCTGCAGTCGCTTCTCACGTCAATGCGCGTTACTATGTGGCATTCACTTACTGACTAGTCTCACCCGCACTAAAATGTCCCCATGGCCCCCCGGATCCTGGTGGTGGACGACGAACCGATGGTCCGCGCTCTGATCGCTCGGGCCCTGACCGATGAAGGATATGAGGTCGTCTCGGTCGCCAATGGACACGCCGCGCTGGAGGCCGCCCGAGCTGCGGATGGCGCGTTCGATCTCATCGTCACCAATAACTACATGCCCGGTCTCAACGGGGCCGAACTGATCGCCCGGGTGCGGGAAGATTTTCCCACGCTCCCCATCCTGCACATCGACGATATCACCCGCCGGAAGTCCGCCAAGGAAATTCCGGATGACGTGCCCACGGTCTACAAGCCGTTCAGAGTGGCCACGCTCCACGAGGCGGTGCGCAAGCTGCTGGCAGGCTGACCCGGCCGGAGCGAGAAAAGCCTAGCCACAGATTACACAGACGACCAGCACAGATAACACGTATCTACCAGCCGTTCCTCCTAAGAACAGGGGGAGGGACTCTGTACGTGTGCTCTTGATGAAGATGTCCTCTACCTTGTGATAGCGAAGGGAGGTTCGGGGGATACTGGAGCAATCCATACCCATCCGTGTTGATTTGTGGCAACGCCACCTGGAGGAATACTGCTGAGCCAGACCGCCGCCAAGCTGGGCCTGATCGGGCTCCCCCGCCCGGTGAAGCAACTCGCCGCCGAGCCGTGGGACGTGATCGTGGTCGGTGCGGGGCACAACGGCCTAGCATGCGCCACCTACCTCGCCCGCGCCGGGCGCCGGGTCTTGGTGCTGGAGCGGCGCGACCGGGTGGGCGGTGCGTGCACGCTGGAGGAGCCCTGGCCCGGCTACCGGGTCTCGCCTTGCGCCTACGTCTGTGGGCTCCTGCATCCCCTGGTCATCCAAGAGCTGGGCCTGATCGAGCACGGGCTGGATTGGCACCCGGCCGCTCCGGGTCTATTCGTGCCGTTCGACGACGGCAGCAGCGTGCAGCTGTGGGGGGACGACGATCGCGCCGACGCGGAGATCGACCGGTTCGCCCCTGGAGATCTCGCCGGGTGGCGGGCGATGACCGAGCTCAAGAAGCGGGTGCGTGACGCGCTTCGACCCGAGGGACCTCACGACGCATGGATCGGGCGGGCGCCCTCCCGGGGCGAGATCGAGCGCCGCCTGTGTGGCGACCGGGACGCGATCGCGCTGCTCTTCGAGTGGTCGATGGTGGAGTTCGTCGAGCGCTACCTCGACGACGAGCGCCTCCAGCAGTCCCTGCTGGGGCAGGGCGTGATCGGCACCAACGCTGACCCGCACCGCCCGGGCACAGCCTCCATTCACTTTCACCACGCATCCGGACGGATGGGCGGCATACCGGGCATGTGGGGCTATGTGAAAGGAGGCATGGGGCTGGTCTCCTTCCTTCTGTGCGACATCGCCCAGGAGGCCGGCGTGGTGGTGGCGGCGGGAGTGCCGGTGAGCCGGGTTCTGCCGGGCGAGGGAGTGGAGCTGGAAGGCGGCGAACGTCTCCGTGCCCCCGTGGTCGTCTCGAACGCCGACCCACGCACCACCCTCCGGATGCTCGGCGGCTCGGCCGAGCCGGCATGGCGAGGTCAGGTGGAGAGTGTGCCGATGACGGGATGCACGGTGAAGATCACGGTTGCCCTTCAGGAGCTGCCCAACTTCACCGCTCGTCCTGGAACTCTGGAGCCGCATCACTACGGGCAGGTCAATACTCCTCTCACCAAGGGAGAGTGGCGCGTGCATCACCAGACGGCGCTCGATGGCGACCTGCCGGACCGGCTGTGGACCGAGCTCTACTTCCAGAGCGCCCACGATCCCAGCGTGGCGCCGCCGGGCCGCCACACGATGAGCGTGTTCGCGCAGCCGGTCCCCTACGCGCTTCGGCAGGGTACCTGGGATTCGCGCAGGGAAGAAGTCGCGCGGGTGGCGCTGGCCTCGATCGGCCGCGTTGCCCCTAACATCCCCTCCGCAGTGCTGCACATGGAGGTCATGGGCCCACCGGACATCGAGCGCCGGACCGGACTTACTGGGGGGCACATTTTTCAGGGCGAGTGCCTGCCGGAATTCATGTGGGACAAGCGGCTCACCCCCCGGACCCCGATGGACGGGGTGTTCCTCTGTGGTGCGGGGACTTATCCCGGTGGCAGCGTGATCGGCATCAACGGCCGGAACGCGGCGATGGAGGTGCTGGAGGGAAGTGAGAGGTGAGAAGTGAGAGGTGAGAAGAGCTAGATGGTGTTGGATGTCACATCCATTTGACCCCTACAGCTATACTTTGTTCAGCGAGCCTAGGGCATCAAGCCTGCGGACAATCTCATGTAGGCTGATGAACGCTTCACCGGGCCCTCTGATGGCGCAGATCTCTCCGTGGTACTCCATTCGTCAACGAGACGGAAACGTCTACCACGACGACGATCAGTGCCCAGTGGGGCAACAGATCGACTCGAAGTTTCGCATGCGAGGGCATCGCTGTCGGAGCCTGTGCCCTGCGTGCGCCAAGCTGCGCACCGCAGCGACCAGCGCCGAACGACTCGCCAAGCTCATCCCGCTTTGACAACCTGAAGACCTCTGATTCTGCTCTGGGCCATGCCCGATTGTCCCCGGGAACATCCGCCCATGCCTCTTATATGCAAGGATCTCCATGTCCGGCCCTAACCACATCCCGCAGTTTCAATTCGGCAAGTACAAGGTGGAGGCGTGGGGCCATCGCTCGGCAACGGAAGACGGTGGTAGCGAGATGGTGTGGAGTATTCGAGTAGACGATGAGTTGCTCGGCTCCTTCACGGCCTCAGTGGATCTAGCCGAACCCGACGTCGTAAAGCGCATCAAACATTGGGTGACGCAGAACCTTCCGAAATGACTAGGGGCCGAAGGGACGGGAGTTGCAGCCGAAGGCTAACGGATCTACTAGACGTCACTCCGAGTGCGAACAGCCTGCCCCGGGCTTCTGACTAATGCGAGGGGGCGGGAGTTGCAGCCGAAGGCCAACGGATCTACTAGACGTCACTCCGAGTGCGAACGGCGGGAGTTGAACCCGCACCCCTTTCGGGACAGGATCCTAAGTCCTGCGCGTCTGCCAGTTTCGCCACGTTCGCGTGGACGCAAATATAGCCTTCTGTTGTGCCCCCGTGAAAACCCTCATAGCTTAAATTGAAACCCCAGGATTGATCCCTCGTGACTGTCAGCCGGTCCCCGCATTCCACTTCGGCGCGCTCCCGCCGCGAGCGGCTACTGCCCTACGGGGTGGCCGTGCTATCGGTCGCCCTGGCGGGCCTCCTGATAGAGGCTCTACCCCTGCTCACCGCCGTGGATGCCCGGCCCGCGCTGCTGGTAGCGGTGACGATCAGTGCGCTGTATGGGGGGGTAGGCCCCAGTGTCCTCGCCCTCCTGCTGGCCGGATCTCTGTCCCGGGACCCGGGGGTGCTCCTGGCGGGAGCGGCGCTCGTGGGGGTCTGCGCCGTCTTCCGGCGAGCTCCGGCGGGGAAGGAGCCCGTCACGGAGCCCCTGGAGACGGTACCGGCTTCGACCCTGCGCTTCGATGGTGCGGAGTCGACCGGCAGCGGATCGACCGCGTTCGCCGCTGAGACCTCGCGCCCGGCTCCCTCCTTCCTCGAAGTCACCACCGAAGCCACCTGGCGCTTTCACCACGAGAAGCCGCTCGATATTACGCTGCCCGAGGATGAGCAGGTGGAGCATCTATACCTTTACTCGTCCCTCGCCGAGTGCAACGACGCGTTTGCCCGCATGTACGGGTTCCGGGCCGCGGTGGACGTGATCGGCACCAGGCTGGTCGTGTTCTGCCCGCCCTCCAAGGCCGAAAACGTGGCCTACCTTCGATCCTTCATTCGGAGCGGGTACCGGCTGGAAGACGCCGAGTCACAGGAGATCGACCGCTACGGCAACGCCAAGTATTTCGTGAACAATCTGGTGGGGATTTTCGAGCGGGGTCAGCTGGTTGGGGCATGGGGAACGCAGCGAGACGTGACGGAACAGAAGGGAAATCCTGCGACTCAGGAATACCTCTCCCGGATCCATTCGACGAAGAGCTCCTCGCAGTAAGGATTGTTGATCGAGTTCGAAGTCTTCACTCGTCGTCCTCCCGGCATCACCGCAAAGGCACAGAACTGGGCCACCGTCGGCTTCAAATTGGGGCCGGTGCATTCCGGCACGGCAGCGCGGTTTACCGTAATCCACAGCGAATCGGGGCTATGGGTTCGCTGCCACTCGGCGCACCTGCCGTCGATATCCGGATCCACCTGCAGCCCGCTCGGTTGGATGACGATCTGCCCGACCCCAGTCGCGCTCATTGCGGTAACGGAAGGCCTCACATACTGCCACGGTGTGCAGACTTCCTCCAGCGGCTCCAGTTCGTGCTGGGCAGCCACGCAGGAAACACCCTGCGCTGTCTCCCCGGTGTCTGGAGCCGCCAGGTATGCGGTGTCGGCCAGCTGTCTGGACGGCTGACTCATCACCACAGTATCTCCCTGCAGAGGGATCACTCTGACCCGGACTGAATCCGGTACGCCGGCGGAATCCGACATGCTGAGGTCCCAGCCCACGACCACCTGCAATGAATCGGCCGCCATCGAGATCTCGGATCTGACCTCGGTGGCCTGCGAAAGCGTCGGGAGCGGCGGCCTGTCCGGGCGGTCGCTCAGGTAGCCATCGAACATCAGCGCTGCTGTTCCCACGGCCAACGCGGTGTAGATCAGCCAGGTGCGCGCACCGACCGGCGGGGGTGTCTCCGGCGGTGGCGGATGCGTCCGGCGCCGGCGGACGCTCCGTACGATCACCTCCGGTTCGGCCACGTCGCCCGGTTCCACCATCTCGTCTGGCTCCACTATCTCAACACCTCGGGGCCCTGCTCGAAGACGATGTCCACCGGAATGTTTTTCGACCCCAGGCGCGCGAGATCCTGCTGCAGCGACGGGGAGAGCTTGCCCCGCTCTGCCATGAAGCGGGTGACGCCGGCATAGTCGCCATCACCCTGGAAGCGGAGGATCTGACCCGCGAGCGCGTCCACCGCCGTCCGCATCTTGGGGAAGTCGACCCGGTAGCGGCCGGTGGCCGAATCGCGGGCAAACGCGCCCTGGTCCTCGAAGAAGGAGAACTGGGCGGCGTTGGCCCGGCCGTGTGCACTGGAGGCGCCGAACCGGATCGACCGGAAGATGCTGGCCAGAAAGGTCACGTAGTTGTCGTCGAGATTCTGGCCCTTCAGCTCACCTCGCTGGTGCAGCCGGGTGATCATGAAGAGGCCCAGGATATCGGCTTTGCCCTCCTCGAGCGCGCCGGCCTGCTCCTTGAGCGCTTCGCGCACGGTCCCTTTGCCGTGGATGGTTTTCTTAATCCCGAGTCCGTGCGCCACCTCATGAAACATGACGTTGGAAAAGAAGGCGTCGAAGCTGATGTGCTCGCGCTGGTCCTCCGCGATCAGCTCACCCCCGATGGGGAGTAGAATCTGGTCGAACTTCGCCCGCATCGAGTTCTTGAGCTGGAGCCGGCGAGTGCCCTTCCGCAGCTGGACCTCCTCGTCATTGGGGAGGTTGATGGCGATGGTCTTGGACCCGGCATTGGCGTCGCCGGCGTAGTAGACCGCATCGTACGCGTTGAGGTCTGAGTCGCTGCCCGGCCGCTCCCGCTTGTACGCCGCGGGGACGGGAAGCTCGCTCTGGAGACTTGGGAGCATCGCCGCGTATCGCGCCAGACGTCCACTCCATTCCTTGTCCTTGATCAGCACGAATGCTTCGTGCGCCGCTTTGTTTCCGAAGAGCTGGTCCTCGTAGGTCTCGATCGGTCCGATGACCACATCGATGGTGTTGTCCTTCATGTCCAGCCAGGCGAGATCGCTGGGCTGGTACTCATCGGTCTCCAGCGCCTGAGCGCGAAGCTCCAGGTAGTGCCGCAGTCCGGGATCCTCGGCCAACCCCGCAGCCTCCCGCAGCTTTGCCGCAGCTGAAGGTATCTGGTCGGCGTATGCCTGGTGATACGGGACGGCGACCAGGGCGCCGGCCGTGTCCCGGCGGACGATCGTGTACTGACTCCTGAGCGCCTTGCCCAGCGCGGAAGACTTGGCGGCTGCCGTCTCCAGCTCATCCTTGCCCATGTCACGCGGGTAGAACCCGGCGCCCCTGGGCTTCGGGCCAACCCCCTCCATGAAAGGGGCGTTCCCGTCGAGCCGGTCCCAGGGACCGTAGTTGATCTCAGCATAGCGCCGGGTGCCGGGGTCCTGGATCGAACGGAGGAGGGAATCACGGTTGCCGTATGCCTGGCGCCAGTAGATCGCGTCCATGGAGCGTGCGGCGTCGATGAGGAGGGGAATCATCTGGCGCTCGCTCGCCGTCAGCTTTTCGAGGTCGGCCGTCAGGCGGACCGTGGTGTACTGGGCCAGCTTTCGTTCGATTGGCGAATCCGTGGTGCGCGGTGGTGAAGCTCCTGCCTTTGAGGGGTCGCCCTGGCACCCAGCCAGGCCGAGTCCGTAGCCGGCAATGATCGCCCAGTTAGTCCAGTTCCTCATCCAGTCTCCATCCCCTAGGTTCGCGTCCGCTGCCCCGCTGCCCCGCTGCCCCGCTGCCCCGCTGACTACCGACCTTCCAACTCGCGCTCACCCGGAGTGTGCCTCTCCGCGCGCCCTTCGCCGGGGTGCGACTTTGCCTCCTGATACCGCTCGCCCTTGAGCCGGATGAAGGTGACGAACTGCTCATACTCGTCTTCCGACAGGGCCTTCGCTATGCCGGGAATCAGCCCCTTCACCAGGGTGATGCGCTCCTCCAGCGTCAGGGTATTGGCCTCGTCCACCAGGGCCCGGATAGCGGGATGATTCATCCAATCGGTCGCTTCACTGGTGGTCATGTCACCGGCTCCGCATGCTGGTTGAGTGTGAGCTAATGGATGGCGGCCGCCGCGTGGGCGGCGATCTCCAGGGCGTGATCCAGGTCGGCATAAAGGTGACCGGTGTCCCGCCAGACGGCACAGGCCCCCGCTTCCAGAAGGGGATTCTCCGGCGTCCCTCCAGACAACAGACCCAGGAATACCACCCCAGCTGCCCGGCAGGCCTGCGCGTCGTAAACGGTGTCGCCCACCATGGCGCATTCGGCGGGGGTGAGCTTCAGCTTCTCCCAGGCGACGATGACCACATCGGGAGCCGGCTTACTGGCTTCGACGTCCGCCTTGGTGACCAGGACGTCGGCGAGGCTGGGGAGATCAATGCCGCCGCTGTCGCAGATGGCCTGAAGATGCTTCCGGTCGCTTGAGGTGGCCAACGCGGTTCGGATTCCCTGCTGGCGGAGGGCCTGGAACAGCTCCGACACGCAAGGAAACACGCGGAACCGCTGGCGCCGGGCAATCTCCAGGAACTCTTCCTTCTGGGCCTTCCGCAGGGCTTCGCCGTCGCGCTTCTCAGCCTCCTCGCCCAGGATCGACGGGACCAGGAGGTCGCCGCCCTTTCCGATCTCGACCTCGATCCGCTCCCGGGGCACGTCGTATCCCAGCCGCTTGAACGCCCGCCACCACGCCTCGACGTGTGCCGGATTGGTGTCGACCAAGGTGCCGTCGATATCGAAGATCATTCCGTGCAGGGCCATGGTGACAAGTTAGCGGGGAAGCGGGAAAGCGGGGAAGCGGGAGAGTTAAAGCACAAAAGGGCCAGAAGCTGATTCGAGCTTCGGCCCCTTCGCTGCGCTCAGGGTGACACATGTTTTTGCCTGCCCCGTTACCCCGCTGCCCCGCTGCCCCGCCTACTCCCCCAGCCGAATCCGGTCGATGCGGCGGCTCTTGCTCCTCGGATTGTAAACGCCAAGGGTGACGATACTTCCCGCCTTCTCGGCCTTGAGTGCGGTCCTGAGATCGGCCTCGGTCTTCACCGGCTTGCCTTCGATGGAAAGGATGATGTCCGGCCCATTGCGCTGGGGGTCGTCCACCAGGGTCTCCCACGCCGGACCGCCCGGGGTGACGTCAGTGACCACCAAACCGCGCATGCCCTGGGGCAGCTGCATCTGCTGGGCGATATCCGGAGTCACAGGCTCGACGGTAATGCCCAGGCGGTTCATGGCGGCTCCGCTGGGTGCCTCGGACTCATCGGTGTCGCCCTCATCGGCCCCCGCCAGTTGAGGCTGGTCGTTGAGCGCCTGGAGCCTGACGTTGTAGGTCTTCCGTACGCCACCCTTCCGGGCGACTTCCACTTTTACTATGTCTCCCGGCTTTCGGAAGCCGATCACCTGCTGAAGCTGCCCCACCCGCTCGACTGGCTTGCTGTCGACCGAGACGATGACATCGCCCGGGAGGATCCCTGCGGCCTTGGCCGGCGAATCGTCGCTGGGGATGTCCTTCACCACCACTCCCCGGATCTCGGGCAGCCCCACGTAGGCGGCGTCTTCGAGGGTGACGTTGTCAATCGAGACACCGAGCGCGGCACGATGCACCGAGCCGGTCTCGACCAGCTGGTTCATCACCGTACGGGCGAGGTTGATCGGAATGGCGAACCCATATCCGGAATAGAAGCCGGTCTCACTGGCGATGGCGGAGTTGATGCCGATCACCTCGCCCCGGACGCTCACCAGTGGCCCGCCCGAGTTGCCAGGATTGATCGCGGCATCGGTCTGGATGAAGTCCTGGATGCTTCCCTGGCCGCGGCCCGGGAGTCCCTGCAGCGCCCGGCCCTTGGCACTCACAATGCCGGAGGTCACGGTGAACGTGAGGCCCTCACCCAGCGGGTTGCCGATGGCCAGCACCCATTCGCCTACCCGCGCGTCCTCGCTGTTTCCCAGCGCCACCGGCGGCAGCCCCCTGGCGTCGATCTTGAGAACGGCGACGTCGGTGTTCGGATCGGTCCCGATGACCTTGGCCCTGAATTCACGCCGGTCGAGCAGCCGGACCGTTACCTGCTCGGCACCCTCGACCACGTGGTTGTTGGTCAGGATGAAGCCATCGGATGAGACGACAAAGCCCGAGCCGCTGCCCTGCTCGATGTCAGGCTGCTGCCGGAACCCCCGGGGGCCAAAGAAGCGCTCCATCCCCGGTGGAACCCTCTGCTTGGTGGCTGTCTCGGTCCGCTGCGACCTGATGTAGACCACGCTCGGCTTCACGTGCTCCGCCACCGCGGCAAAGGCTTCGCTGAGCTCCTGGAGGGGCAACGCGGCCGGAATAGACGGTGGGGGGACCTTGGCGATGGCGGTTGCCGGGCGCCCCTGTTCCTGGGCAGCCGTGCGGTTCGGCAGGTCGAGCAACCCGGCAAACAGCAGGCCGAGCGCAAACGCCAGGGCGACCAAACCGCCGAATTTGAGCCAATTTAGCGATCGTGAAGACATCGAGCGGTCCTTCGGGAAGGCGTGAGGATCATACTGCACCCGTACAATTTAACAGTACAGCTAGGGGTACAGGGTAGTTTCGGCCACTTGTCACGATAAGCGCAGCGAGAGAGGGCCGGATTCTGCTCCGGCCCCCTCGCATTGATCTTGACACGTAAAGGCGCACCCAGTGCGCCCCTGGTCTCATTTCTTCTCGTCTACGATCTCGTAGTCGGCATCGACCACGTCATCCTGGGCTGGCCCGGCTGGTGGCGGCTCGCCCGGGCCACTTTGGCCCTCGCCAGCCCCGCTCCCGCCGCCAGCATCCGATCCCGGAGTGCCTGCTGCCTGATAGAGTGACGCACCGGCGGCTGAGTATGCCGTGTTGAGCTCGTCCAGCGCCCGGCGGATAGCGTCGGCAGCACCGCTTCGGAGGGCCTCCCGGCCGGCCTCCATGGCTGCATCCAGCCGGGCCTTGGCCTCGGCCGGCAAGCGGTCAGCCCACTCCTTACTGTCTTTCTCCACCCGGTAGACCAGGCTGTCGAGCTGATTCCGAGCCTCGATCTCGTCGCGCCGGGTCTTGTCTTCGGCCGCGTGCTGCTCGGCCGCCTTGACCATCCGATCGACTTCGGAATCGCTGAGCCCGCTGGAGGCCTCGATCCGGATCTTCTGCTCTTTCCCAGTGGTCTTGTCCTTGGCGGCCACGTGGAGAATGCCGTTGGCGTCGATGTCGAAGGTGACCTCGACCTGTGGCATGCCCCGCTGAGCCGGCGGGATGCCGGTCAGCTGGAACTTCCCGATCGTACGATTGTCCTGGGCCATCTGCCGCTCGCCCTGGAGCACGTGGATCTCCACCGTGGTCTGGTTGTCCTCAGCGGTCGAGAAGGTCTCCGACTTCTTGGTGGGAATGGTGGTGTTCCGGGGGATGAGCACGGTCGTGACCCCGCCCAGCGTCTCGATGCCGAGCGACAGTGGGTTTACGTCCAGCAGGAGCACGTCCTTCACCTCGCCGCCGAGCACGCCGCCCTGGATCGCCGCGCCGATAGCCACGACTTCGTCGGGATTCACACCCTTGTGGGGCTCTTTCCCGAAGAAGTTCTTGACGACCTCCTGTACCTTGGGCATGCGGGTCTGGCCGCCCACCAGGATGACCTCGTCGATCTGCTTGGGATCGATCCCCGCATCCTTCAACGCCTGCTGCATCGGCGGGATGGTGCGTTGGATCAGGTCGTCCACCAGCTGCTCGAACTTGGCCCGGGTTAGGGAGAGGTTGAGGTGCTTCGGCCCCGACTGGTCCGCGGTGATGAACGGCAGGTTGATGTCGGTTTGCGTGGTGCTCGACAGCTCCATCTTGGCCGTCTCCGCCGCTTCCTTCAGGCGCTGGATGGCCATGGGATCCTTGGAGAGGTCGATGCCCTGGTCCTTCTTGAATTCGGCCACCAGCCAGTTGATCAGCCGCTGGTCGAAGTCGTCACCCCCAAGGTGGGTGTCTCCGTTGGTGCTCTTCACCTCAAAGACGCCCTCCGCCAGCTCCAGCACCGAGATGTCGTAGGTGCCGCCGCCGAGGTCGAACACCGCCACCTTCTCTTCCTTCTTCTTGTCCAGTCCATAGGCCAGGGCCGCGGCAGTCGGCTCATTGATGATCCGCTGCACGTCCAGCCCGGCAATCCGGCCGGCATCCTTGGTGGCCTGGCGCTGGGCGTCGTTGAAGTATGCCGGGACGGTGATGACCGCCTTGTCGACGGTGTATCCGAGGTAGTCTTCCGCCGTCTGTTTCATCTTCTGGAGGATCATCGCGGAGATCTCGGGCGGGGTGTACCGCTTGCCCTGGATCTCGACCACAGCCATGCCGTTTGGCCCTTCGGACACCTTGTAAGGGACCTTCTTCAGCTCATCGGTAACCTCGCTCAGCCGCCGGCCCATGAACCGCTTGATCGAGAAGACCGTCTGCTGGGGGTTGGTGACGGCCTGGCGCTTGGCGACCTGGCCCACCAGCCGCTCGCCATCCTTGGTGAATGCCACGACGGACGGGGTGGTGCGACCACCTTCCGCGTTGGGGATCACCACCGGGTCGCCACCCTCCATTACCGCCACGACTGAGTTGGTTGTGCCTAGATCGATTCCAATGATTTTGGAAGCCATGTCTGCTCCGGAGTAAGATCGTCCTGCCCGGACGGGGTGCCCGTCTGCCACAGGCCTACGAATGGCTCCCCGACGAGCAAGTGCCGTACCGCCCTAAGCTGCCGTTTTGGCGCATGCTGGCCCGAAACGACCGAGTTAAGGCCCTCGTGACTTGGCTCACGACGCTGATGGCGAGGATTCAATAGGATGAGTGGTGTTGGTTCCTTTGGGTCTATTCCAACGTGAGGAGGTAGCCATGCTGTGGACCATCTTCGTGATACTCCTGGTGCTGTGGCTGCTGGGTGTCGTCACGTCGTACAGCCTCGGTGGTTTCATCCACGTCCTGCTGGTCATCGCAGTGATCCTGGCTGTGATGCAGTTGATTCAGGGGAGACGGGCACTCTAAGTCTACGGCTGGGAATAGACGCCCATACCCGCGCCGAACTTCGGGGCTTTTCCGGCTGACCCGGTGAAGCCCCGTTGTTTCTCCATGAGGGATCCATGCCCCGAGCATCACGGCAGGCCAAGAAGAAGGCCGAGAAAAAGACAGTACGCTACGCGGTGGTTGGGCTGGGGCACATAGCCCAAGTGGCAGTACTGCCTGCCTTTGCTCACGCTGAAAATTCAGAGCTCACCGCCCTGATTTCCGACGATCCCCAAAAGCTGGACAAGCTTGGTCGCCGCTATAAGGTCAAGGCCCGGTACTCCTACGATCAGTTCGAAGAATGCCTCCAGAGTGGGGTGGCGGACGCGGTCTACATCGCCCTGCCCAATCACCTGCACCGGGAGTACACCGAGCGGGCGGCCCGAGCCGGGGTCCACGTGCTGTGCGAGAAGCCGCTGGCGGTGACCGAAGAGGACTGCCTGTCCATGATCCAGGCGTGCGAAGAGAACGGGGTCAAGCTGATGACCGCCTACCGGCTTCACTTCGAGGAAGCCAACCTCAAGGCTGTCGACTTGGTGCAGGGAGGCAGCCTGGGAGAGCCCCGCTTGTTCTACTCGGTCTTCACCATGCAGGTCAAGGAAGGCGACATCCGTCTCAACCCGCGCGAGCTCGGTGGGGGTCCGCTCTACGACATCGGCGTCTACTGCATCAACGCAGTGCGCAATCTGTTCGGGGCGGAGCCGATGGAGGTGATGGCGTTCAGTGCCAACAATGGGGAGCGCCGTTTCCAGCAGTGCGAAGAGATGACCAGCGCCATCCTGCGGTTCCCCGGCCGCGAGCGCCTGGCCAGCTTTACCTGCAGCTTCAACGGCGCCGACGTGGGAGCCTACCGGGTGGTTGGCACCAAGGGTGACCTGGTCATGAACCCGGCTTACGAGTACGCCGAAGGCCTGACTCAGCGGGTGACGATCGACGGCCGGACTCGCGAGCGCACGTTTCCCAAGCGGGATCAATTCGCGCCGGAGCTCATCAGCTTCTCGGAGTGCATCCTGACCGGCGCGGCTCCGGAGCCCTCCGGATGGGAGGGGTTTGCGGACGTTCGGGTCATCCGCGCCCTCTATCGGTCGGCCGACACC
>DATMDQ010000109.1:0-24014 GCA_035557715.1 Gemmatimonadales bacterium | reverse complement strand
CAGAGCGTCTCTTCCGGCGGTGCGATCTTCACCGGAACGCCGAGGACCGTGCCCGGGGTGGCGTGCTCGAACCACCAATCGTCCACTGTCGCGATGCCATTCCCGGAGCTGAAGATGACGTCGATGAACCCTTCGGGCGAGCGGATCTTGGCCAGCCAGTGGGAGAACACCAGCTCGGTCTCGTAGCCGGCCGTCGCGCAGGCCTCCAGCAGACGCTGGACGTCGCGGGGACGGGCGAAGAGGTCGAGATCCTTGGTGGACTTATCGATTCCAGCCTGATGGATGAACGCGAAGGCCCCGCCGACCAGGAACGGGACGCCGGCACGGTTCAAGACCTCCATCGCCTCCCGATAGAACATCCGGGAGGGAGTCTCCACCAGTGATTGCGTCGGTGCCAGAGCCATGCCGGCCTCCCCGGGGTGTTGCCTATGATATTCTTCTCGGCGTCTGGCGGGTGTGGCGCAGGTCACCGCGTGCGAGTCCACGTCTTCGTGAATTGGGTGCCAATGACGACGAAAACATCGGGCAGGGTACGCATCGCCGCGGTCGGCGACATCCATCTCGGGGGCAAGGGATTTGATGCCCCGTTGCAGCACCTGTTCGGCCAGGTGGCAGAGCACGCAGATGTGCTGGCCCTCTGCGGTGACCTTACCGACCGGGGTGACCCGGACGAGGCCCGGCTTATGGCCAAGGCCCTCGGGGCGATCCCGGTGCCGATCGTCGCCGTGCTCGGCAACCATGATTACGAATCGGGCAAGGAGCGCGAGGTCGCCCGGATTCTCTGTGACGCCGGCGTCCACGTCCTCGATGGCGAGGCCCACGAAGTGCTCGGCATCGGCTTCGCCGGGATCAAGGGGTTTGCCGGAGGGTTCGGACGGAGGGCCCTTGGCCCCTGGGGCGAGACGCTGATCAAGCAGTTCGTGCGGGAAGCACTGGACGAAGCGCTGAAGCTCGAGACCGCGCTGGGGCAGCTGCGAACCAACCGGCGGGTGGCTCTGCTGCACTACTCACCGATTGTAGCAACGGTGCAGGGCGAGCCGCTGGAGATCTACCCTTACCTAGGCTCGAGCAGGCTGGAGGAGCCGCTCATCCGCTATCCTGTGGATGTCGTCTTCCACGGCCATGCCCATCACGGCTCGCTCGAAGGGCGGACCATGGGGGACGTGCCGGTGTACAATGTCTCCATGGTGCTGTTGCAGCACAGCTTCCCGAACCGGCCGCCCTTTCGCGTTGTGGAGCTCGCCGTCGGCCAAGAGGACGCGGAAAGTACCTCCGGGGTGACCCCGCTCCGCCGGGCTAGCGACCGGAGCGCTTGAGCGGAGGCTTCTCCCCCGGCACACCGAGCTCCGTCATGGCGCGCAGATTCAGCACCTCCTCAAGCTCCTTCCCCTTCAGAAGCCCCTTCTTGACCACCAGCTCTCGTACCGTGAGCCCGCTGGCAACGGCCTCCTTCGCCAGCTTGGCCGCCTCGGCGTAGCCGATCTTGGGTGCCAGGGCGGTAACCAGAGCCGGACTGCGCTCCAGCCAGTAACCACACTGGGCCTCATCGGCTTCGATGCCGTCCACGCACCGTTCGGCCAGCACGGCGCTGGCATTGCCCACGATCATGAGCATGAAGACGAGGTTGTGAGCCATGACGGGCATCATGACGTTGAGCTCCAGCTGGCCCGCTTCGGCGGCCAGGGCAACCGTGGTATCCAGGCCGAGAGCCTGATAGCAGACCTGGTTCACCATCTCCGCAATCGAAGGGTTCACCTTGCCCGGCATGATGCTGGAGCCGGGCTGCACCGACGGAAGCAGGATCTCAGCCAGTCCGGTCCGCGGGCCAGAGGCGAGCAGTCGGATGTCGTTGGCGATCTTGTTCAGATCCAGCACGTAGGCCCGCAGCGCCCCGCTGATGGTGGCCATGTCGCCCATTGACTGCATCAGCTGGACCCGGTCCTGGGCGACCCGCAGATCCAGTGCGCTGATCTGCTGGAGGTGCCGCACCATCAGCTCCGGATACTCGGGCTCGGCGTTGATCCCGGTCCCCACCGCCGTCCCGCCGATGTTCATTTCCTTCACCCATTCTGCGGCTTCGGTGATCTTCTTTCGATGGCGCTGGACGGTATGGCCGTAGGCGGTGAACTCCTGGCCCAGCCGGATCGGCGTGGCATCCTGAAGGTGGGTGCGTCCCGATTTCACAACGTCATCGAACTGCACACCCTTGGCCAGCAGCGATGCCGCCAGCCGGTCGAGCGCACTCAGCGTCTGAGGCAGTGTGGCCAGGGTGGCGAGCCGCATAGCGGTGGGAATCACGTCATTGGTGCTCTGCGCCATGTTGACGTGATCGTTGGGGTGCACCGGCTGGTAGGTGCCTCGAGCGGACCCGAGGATCTCGTTCGCACGGTTCGCGAGCACCTCATTACAGTTCATGTTGTGGCTGGTGCCCGCACCGGCTTGATACACATCCACGATGAACTGATCCCGATGCTGGCCGGCCAGGATTTCGTCGGCCGCCTGCACGATGGCGTCGGCCAGGCGAGGCTCGAGCCGGCCGGTCTGCTTGTGGACCAGGGCCGCCGAGCGCTTGATCCATACCACGGCGTCGACGAATGCGGGAAGCGAGCGCAGCCCAGAGATCGGGAAGTTCTCTGCCGCGCGCAGGGTCTGGATGCCGTACAGTGCGGTGGCGGGGACGGCCTTCTCGCCCAACGGGTCGCGTTCGATTCGGGTTTGGGTCATCAGAAGAACCTGTGGCCACGGATAGAGACGGATCCGCCAGCTGGAAAATCAGGACGTGAGCGGCAGATGCGCCATGGTCTGTTTGTGATCACCCACTGCCGCCTTTCACAGTGTGACCTGCCTGTCTTTGCCGTGGAATCCGTGGCAAGCGTTGGCTGATCCCAATAGGAGACCCATGCCAGATTACTTCAAATCGATCGACTCTCTAGTCACGTTCAGCCCCGACAAGGCAGCCAAGGCCGATGTTTTCCTTAGCGGCCAGCTGTTCGTGGGCCTGAACTGTTTCGAGCCCGGACAGTCGCAAAAGGTTCATGTGCACGCCGGAGCGGACAAATTTTATCTGGTCGTGACGGGAAAGGCGAGGATAACCGTCGGAGAAGAAACCCGGGAGGTCGGACCGGGAACGGTGGTGTGGGCTCCGGCGGATCTGCCCCACGGCGTGGCTCAGGCATTGGAGCGAACGGTCCTCTTGGTGGCGATTGCGCCGCCACCCGCCGCGGTTACGCGTCCGGCTGCTCCGTGAGGGGCACGGCTTTCCCGCGCAGGACCCTCCGCAGCACCGGCCACCCATATATGCTGAGTGCGAGCCATACCCCAACCAGCATCCCGAGGCCGTTGGTGTAGAAGCGCCAGGCAAGGAGAATCCATCCCTGCCCCTCACCCAACGGTCCCGCAGCACCGCCCAGAAAGCCAAGCTCCACGACACCGGCGCCCGACGGAGTGGGTAGCACCATCTGGCTGTACAGAAGAGCGAAGGACCCGAAGACGACCGGACCCATCGGGGGCGGGCTCGGCAGGGTGAGGACGAGCACCGGAAGGATGGCGATGCGGGTTGCCATCGGGATGACGCTCAATGGGAGGCTCGCTACCAGAGGCCAGCGTGGCATCCGCCGCAGGTACACCAGCACCCGGCGCAGGGGTCGCCGCAGCCGTCGCGTCGCCGGCGACACCGCCCGCTGGGTGTAACGCCATAGCAGGATGCCGACGACCATGGCCAGCACGATCCAGGGCCAGGCGTTGCTAGCGGAGTTGCGGAGACCTGGCCCGGCCGTTGCCCACCAGGCCGGCGCGTATCTCCAGATCAGCCACGACGCAACCGCGATGAGCACCACCCGTGAAATCACCGCCTCGAGGGTGATGCCGACCAGGACCGCGGTCATGCGGGCTCCAGTGCGCATCATGCCGGCGACCCGGGCGGGCTCTCCGCCGAGCCGCATGGGCGTGAGCGCGTTGGCCGCGTCACCGAAGGCGTTGACCACGAACGCGTCGCGCAGCGCCAGAGGGGATCCCAGCCCCTTCATGATCCACTGAATCCGCCAGGCACGAACCAGGAAATCCAGGATCACCAGGCTGAGACAGACACCATGCGCCGCGACCGGACTCACCGGGCGAGTACCGCGCGGTAGACCGAGAAGAGACGATCGAACACGGCGCTCCAGCTGTGGTGCTGCTCGGCATAGCTGCGCGCCAGCAATCCCAGACTGGGAAGGTCCGCGCCGAGGAGCTGCTCCGCCACTTCGGCCAGGTGATTGGCATCGCCAGACGCGTACAGCATGCCCGCCCCGGACCGAGCCACTGTTTCGGCGACCCCACCCTGGTTGACGGAGAGCACCGGGTTCCCGCTGGCCAGCGCCTCGACCGAGGCGAGCCCGAAAGTCTCCGCCGGGCCGGGCGCCACGGCCAGGTCGACCGCCGCATAGAGATCGGCCAGCTGATCCCGATCACGCTGGAACGGCAGCCAGATCGCCCGATCGCCTCCCGGGGCCTCCAGCAGCGACAGCCGCGCCGGCCCGTCGCCCACGATGACCAGCCTGGCACCGGTGCGCCGCTCCACCCGGGGCCAGGCGGCCAGCAGCACATCCAGATCCTTCTCCCCCGCGATCCGGCCGACGTACATGGCCAACCGCCCACTCGGGAGCCCGAAGCGCCCCCGGGTCTCGGCGGCGTAGCTTCGCCGGGCCGGATTGAAGCGTTCCAGGTCCACTCCAAGTGGGACGCAGACCACGTTCTCCAGTCCCACTGCCTGGAGCTCCCGGACAACGGTCTCGGATGGAGCGATGGTAGTGTCGACCAGGCGACCGAGACGGCGCACATACCACCACGCGGCAGAGCTGGCGCTCCGGCGTAGCCAGCCAGCCGACCGGGGGCGCGGCGCGATGATGCGGGGAAAGTTGCTGTGATAGAACCAGATCGTGGGCACGTCGATTCGGCGGGTGGCCAGGCGAATCAGCCACGGCGCGCACCACGCACTGCCCACTTCGATGAGGTCGGGCCGCTCGTGGGCGACGATCCTGCTGGTGGACTCGGTGGCCAGCATGAACCGGTACGGCTTCTGGGTGGGAATCGGCGGACCGTGAAGCCGGTAACAGCGGACGCCGCTTCCCTCGAGGATCTGGTCCTCCGCTCCGGGAACCACCAGCACCTGCCGGAGCAACGGGTTCCGCTGGACGTAGCGCACCTTCTCCAGCAGATAGGTCCGCACTCCTCCAGTGGTCTCACCGAAGAACTCGGAGATGTCGAGGATGCTGAGGTTGGCGGACGGGCGGAGCCGGGGTGGCAGCTCGGACCGGGATATGTCAAGCGCTCCGGCCTGGGGAACACCCAGGGGCTGGAGATCGAGAATGGCGGGGGCGGAATCAGTCAGAGCAGTCCCCGAGCGGGTACATCGTTCCGCAGTTCTCGCAGCGATTCTTGCAACCCGAGGCCCGGCTCTGAACCTCGAAGCCGCAGCGGTTACATGTCAGCGGGGAGGTGGGGAGGCGGGGAGGCGGGGAAGGAGACGCAAGCGAGTGGTGTTCGCTCGTCCGCGCGATACCCACGCGGAGAGCCTTCCCCGCTTCCCCGCTTCCCCGCTTCCCCGCCACCCTACCCAAGCCGGTACGCTCCCGTCAAAAACGGATTGGTCAGCCGCTCGACACCGATGGTTGTGTCGGGGCCGTGCCCGCTGTGCACCACCGTCGAGTCCGGCAACGAAAGCAGCTCGGACTGGATACTCGCCATGAGCGTCGCAGCGTCGCCACCGGGCAGGTCGGTCCTGCCCACCGACCCGTTGAAGAGCACATCGCCGCCGAAGACCATGCCTTCACCGACAAAACTTACGCTGCCGGGCGAGTGGCCGGGCGTGAACCTCACCGTGAACTCGAAGCCGCCCACTTTGAGAACCTGACCCGCCACCAACTCCCGGTCGGGTGCCGGCGGTTTCTCCAGCTGCATCCCGACCCACCCGCCATACTGAGGCAAGGCGTCGTAGATCGGGCGATCCAGCGGGTGGAGATAGATCGGCGCGCCGGTGGCAGCGTACACCGGACCCACCCCCAAAATGTGATCGATGTGGGCGTGAGTGAGCCAGATGGCTTTCAAGGACCAGGCGCGGGCCTCCAGCTCGGCGAGGAACATCGCCGGCTCCTCGCCCGGATCGATGATCACCGCTTCCTGGGTGCGCCGATCGGCGACCAGGTAGCAGTTCTCCGCGAACTGACCGTTGGGCAGCGCGACGACTTCCAGGTCAGACACCGACTTGCGCCTTGGATTCGAGCCGGTTCTTCCGGTCGGTCAGGTACTTCTCGACCGCGATGGCCGCGGTGGTGGCATCGCCCACCGCAGTGGTGATCTGACGGGTGAGCTGCGACCTGACGTCCCCGGCGGCGAAGAGGCCCGGAATCGAGGTCATCATCCGATCATTGGTGATCAGGTAGCCACCCGAATCATGCAGGGCATGCTGCTTGACCAGACCGGTGTTGGGCTGGAAGCCGATGAAGACGAAGGCGCCCGTCGCCTCCAGCACTTGCTCAGCCCCCGTGACCGTATCCACCAGGTCGATTCCGCGCAGCCCCTGTGGTCCGCCTATGAACTCACGAACCCGTTTGTTCCAGATGACCTCGATCTTCGGATTGGCGAAGAGCCGCTCCTGGAGAATCTTGGAGGCGCGGAACTGATCCCGCCGGTGGATGACGTAGACCTTCTCGGCGTAGCGGGTCAGATAGTCGGCCTCTTCCACCGCAGCGTCGCCGCCGCCGATGACCGCGACGATCTCCCCCTTGAAGAAGGCGCCGTCACAAACCGCGCAATACGACACCCCTCGACCGGCGTACTCCAGCTCTCCGGGAACACCGAGCTTTGTCGGCGTACCGCCGGCCGTAAGGATCACGGTCGGCGCCTCGTAAACCTTCCCCATCGCGGTCGCAACCTCGAAGATTTCGTCGTCTCGCCGGACGATGCCCTCCACGGTGTCCTGCCGGATCTGGGCTCCGAACTTGACGGCGTGGGCCGTCATCAGGTCGGCCAGTTGGCGCCCCAGCACGTGTTCGAAACCGGGATAATCATCGATCCACTCGGTGTTGAGCAGCTCCCCCCCGGGCACCCCCCGTTCCAGGAGGACGGACCGCAGAAGACCCCGGCCCGCATACATGGCGGCACAGAGGCCTGCCGGCCCCCCACCTACGATGACAACATCCAATTCTTCGCTGCGGATCATGCATTCCCCAGAGTATGTGCTCTCAAAATATAGAACGTCTTGGAGTTCCCGCAGGGGGCTATGGGCTATGGGGGATGGGCGATGGGCGATGGGCTGTGGGCTGCACCAGTGCCGGACTGGGCTGTAAGAGCTTGGGAGTGACCGTCAGGAGCTTGGAACTGGCCGAAAATGACTGAGGACCGGTCCAAAGGAGTTTGGGACGGGCCGAAACTGGCTGAGGACTGACCCGAAGGGGCTTGGGACTGGCCGAAAGTGGCTGAGGACTGGTCGACAGGACTTTGGAACTGCCGGAAAGGAGCTTGGGACTAATCGTTAGGAATTTGGGACTGGTCGGCGGGAGGGTGGAACTAGTCCGTAGCCCCTGGCCCCTAGCCCCTAGCCTTCACCCCAGATGCAACAGGCTCGCCGCCCCGTGACAGCTGGACACCGTGCCGACGAGCACGTTTACGGCTGACTGCTCCTGCCCGGCCCGCGCCACCATCGCATCTCCGGCCAGAACGGCGCTGACATCGAACATCCCGACGCCGAACACCCGGTGCTCGCAGACAAAGAGGACCGGACCCGCAGTGGGATGGTCTTCGCCCAATTGTCGTGCGAGCCCCTCCATGGCATCGGCCATTTCCCAGGTGCGGGGCGCCCGAATAACCGGACAGATGGCCGGCTCGATGCAGTGGGTGGGACAGGTCCAGTCGGCGAAGGAGATGTAGCGGGTGCCATCCGGGGCGCTCGCGTCGTACGGCGTGCCCGGCCCCACGGGCACCGGTCGCGTTTCGATGCTACGGCCTGGCCACCGGTTACGAGCGCGCCGGACCAGCCATTCGTACATGAGGTGGGGCATCAGCGGTGAGGGAACGATGGCATCAGGCGGCTCGGACGGCAGAGCGGGCGAGACGCTGCCGAGGTAGTCGTCGAAGAAGTCGCCCCATTCCCGGGTCACCAGCTGGCGGGTGTTGTCGTCGCCTCCCGGCTCTCGAGCGGCCTGACACGCTGGATCCCGGTCCACTATCAGCAGCCGATGGTAGACGGCCCGGCCTCGGGCACGGGCTCGCTCCAGCTGACCGGCGTAGAAGGTGCCGTAGCAGCCTCCGCCAACGATCACGACATCGCGGAAACGAACGCTATCGGATGAGTCGTCCACCGTCCACAACCAGAACCTCTCCGGTCACGAAGTCTCCCCCCTCCAGAAGGTAAAGCAGAGCGGAGACGACGTCGGCCGGGCTGCCGAGGCGGCGAAGCGGGGTGGCGCGAGCGAGCCGGTCTCGCTCCTCCTTATCGTATTCGTCGGGCACGAGGACCGCCCCGGGCGCGATGGCGTTCACGGTGACATCGGGGGCAAGGCTCAGCGCCAGCACCTTCGTGAGCATGACGACCCCGGCCTTGCTGACGGAATGGGCTGCGAACCCCGACCAAGGCTCGAGCCCGGCAAGGTCCGCCATGTTCACCACCGTTCCACCCGCGGCTCGGAGCGCCGGAGCGGCCCCCTGGGTGCAGAAGAAAGCCGCGCGAAGGTTCAGGTTGAGAATGGCATCCCATTGCTCCGGCGTGGTCTCCTCCAGCCCGAGACGGTGCATCACGGCGGCCGAGTTGACCAGCACGTCCAGCTGTCCGAGCTCGGCCACCACGCGCGAGGGCAGGGCCCGCGCTGCATGCGCGTCGGTCAGGTCAGCCTCGAAGCAGACGGCCCGGCCGCCGGCCGCAACGATCTCGTCTCTTAACTTGTGGGCACCGGTACTGGAGGCGTGGTGGTGGATGGCCAGTGTCATTCCCTTGTCGGCCAGAGCCGCGGCCATCGCGCGGCCGAGCCGCCGGCCGGCACCGGTGACCAGGGCCACTCGGCCCCGGAGCTCCATCAGGGCCGTCCAGCGGGAACCGGAGAGATCGGAAGAATCTGGCCGGTGGTGGCAGCATCCGCGGCGAGCGACATCACCCCATCGGTGATCTCCTGCAGCTCCACGTATTGCGCGCCGCTGTCGCCCACCGACGCCAGATTGTCCACCGTCCGGACCATTCCGGGAGCAATGGCGTTGACTCGGACCTGACACTCCTGCAGCTCGAGCGCGAGGCTTCGGGTGAACCCGGCCACGGCTGCCTTGGCGGCGGAGTACACAGCCATGGGACTCTGGGGATTGAAGTAGGCAATCGAAGAAACGTTGATGATGCAGCCCTGGGTACGGGTCAACGCCTCGATCGCGGCCTGGGAGACGAGAACTGTGGTCTTGAGGTTTATGGAGATCTCGCGGTCCAGTGCCTGAACGGTGATGTCCCGAATAGGTCCGAAGGTGGTCAGGCCACCCGCCAGGTTGACCACCACGTCCAGACGGCCGAAGTGCTTGAGCGCGATCTCGACCGCGAGAGCGGCGATGTCCGGCTCGGTCAGGTCGCCGGCGCAGGGCCTGGCATCCACACCCTGGGCCGCAAACTCCCGGACCCGCTCGGCCACACCAACCGCGTTCAGATCACAGGCAACGATCTTGGCTCCTGCCTTCCCGAACGCGAGGGCGACGGCGTTCCCGATCTGGCCGGCGCGGCCCACGCCGGTGACCAGCACCACCTTGCCACGAAAATCGAATCGGGGAGCGGTCACTCGGATCCCAGGCCCTCGAGAATAATGCCGGCACCAGGTGCACCGGCCTGAGCGTAGAGCACGGTTCCGTCGCGGTCAATCAGACAGACGGAGCGCGCGATCCCCGGCAGGAGCGGCTTGAGCGAGCCGTAGGCGCCGCTGATGGCCAGGCCGGGATCGGACAGCAGCGGAAACGGCAGCCCGAGCTTCTCGGCGTACGCCGCATGGCGCTCGACCGAAGCCTGGTTCACGCCGAAGGGCCGGATATTGTGGTCGGTGTAGGTCTGTATCTCATCGCGCACGGCGGAGAGTTGGCGGTTTCAGCCGGGTGTGTTGTTCCCGGGATAAAACACCAGGAGCACCCGCGACTCGTCCAGGAGCCGGCGAAGCTGGTACGTTCGGCCGTCCGACGCCGCGGCTGTAAAGTCTGGGGCTACGCTGCCTGGCTGTAGAAGACTCATGAGATTGCCCGGGTCAAGGAACGCGCCCGGAGCTCTTCCAGGCGGTCGAGCCATTCGCGCGGGACTGTCTGGGAACCGATGGTGCCGTGCGTTACTCCCGGCTCCGGGTCGCCGTGCCAGTCGCTGCCGCCGGTGCGCAGCAGGCCCAGTTTCATGGCGATATCGGTGAGCCGGGCCCGGAGATCGGGATCGTGACTGGGGTGACGCGTTTCCACCGCATCCAGACCCTCGCCCTTAAGCCGCTCGATACAGGGACGGGTGCCTCGTTCCTTCAAATGGGCGACGGACACCAGCCCGCCGGCCTGATGGACCAGCTCTGTAATGGCCCGGAAGGCGGGCAGCGTCTTCTCCACGAAGGCCGGACGGCCCCGGCCCAGGTAGCGATCGAAGGCGTCGTTCATGTCAATGGCCTTGCCCTGCCGCACAATCGCGCGGGCGACATGCGGGCGTCCCACGGCGCCCCCGGCGGATTCATCCAGCACCTGGTCGAACGAGAGCTCGATCCCCAGGCGCTGGAGCTGCTCCACCATGGCCCGTCCCCGGCGCACCCGGTCCGCCCGGCACCGCTCGAGGAAGGCATCCAGTTCGGCCGAATCCGATGGCAGGAAGTACCCCAGCACATGCATCTCGCCCCAGGGAGCCGCAACCGAGAACTCGCACCCTCCGATCACCCGAACGCCCAAGCGCTCGCCGGCAGCGAGCGCTTGGGGGATGCCACCCAGGGTGTCGTGGTCGGTCAGCGCGATGGCGCTCAAACCAGCAGCCTGTGCCCGCTTCACTACGGCCTCGGGAGCGAGACTCCCATCCGAGGCGGTCGAATGCACGTGCAGGTCGATGGTTTCGACAGGCGAGTTCGCCAGGTCCATGGCGCTCAGCGGCGATATCCCGTCTCGGGAGCGGTCCAGGACGGCTGGGAGTGACCCAGCAGGTCCCGCAGTTCCTGATCGCTCAGTTGGCTCAGCGACAGCTCCCGGCTCTTGGCGCCCAGCGGAGAATAGCGGACCACCCGCCGTGCCCGGTCGGGGCCAACACCGCGGGTAAAGATGAGGCCGAATTCGTCCTTCACGTACTGGGTGATTCGTCCACTCACGGTCACTTCCCACTGCTCGCCATCGGCGGTGACGATTCGTCTGGGCATCTCAGGTTCCGGCTTCCGTGAACTCCTCGAGGCCCGCCTTCACCTCGGCCATGAAGCGGTCGGCGTCGGCGCCATCCACGATCCGGTGATCGAAGGCGAGCGAGAGCATCCCCTTGGTGCGGATCGCGATCATGTCCGCGCCGTCCACCGTAATGACGGCGGGCTGCTTCTCGATGCTCCCGACGCAGAGAATGGCGGCCTGGGGCTGGTTGATGATGGGCGTGCCGATCACCGAGCCGAACCCGCCAGGATTGGTGATCGTGAAGGTGCCTTTCTGGACCTCATCCGGGCTCAGTTTCTTGGTCCGGGCCCGCTCACCGAGGTCGTTGATGGCCCGGGCGATCCCCAGCAGCGAGAGCTCGTCGGCGTGCTTGATCACCGGCACGATGAGTCCCCAGTCGAGTGCCACGGCAATACCGATGTTGATGTCGCGGCGAAAGAGAGTGCTCTCGCCCGACACCGCCGAATTGACCACCGGATGCTTCCGCAGGCTGTCAGCCACGACCTTGGTAATGAACGCCAGGTAGGTGAGGTTCACGCCCCGGTCGGCAAACTCTTTCTTGTTCTTGGCCCGCACCTGCGCCACGCGGGTGTAGTCGATCTCGAAGATGGTGTTGACGTGGGGCGAGACCCGGCGCGACATGACCATGTGGTCGGCGGTCAGCTTCCGGATCCGCGACCAGGGCTCGACTCGATCGCCGGGCCAGGGGTCCACGGTCGCTGCCGGTGGCAGCGAGGCGGGGCCGCGGGGCGGCTGGGCAGGAACAGCGGTTGGTACTGCCCCGCTGCCCCGCTGCCCCGCCGTCGCCTGCCCGCCTTCGATGTAGCTCAGAATGTCGTTCTTCGTCACCCGGCCCGAGAGGCCAGTGCCCGCAATGGCGCTGATGTCGACCTGATGCTCGGCGGCCATCTTCCGGACCAGCGGAGTCGACTTGCGCTGGAGCCGCTCTTCCATTGACTCGGATGCACCGTTTCCACCGGTGGCATCGCTCACCGCCCTGTCGGGCGCGGCCGATGCCGTCGCGGCAGCGGGTACCGCTGCGGGTGCAGCTCTCGGTGAAGTGGTCTTCGGCGGCACGGCAGGCGCCGGGGCCAGCGGTGCGGGCGGCGCTCCGGCCGGCGTAGCTGGTTTCTGGGGCGCCGGGGCACCGGGCGACGGAGCGGCAGGAGCCTTCGGCTTCTCGGCCGCGACGCTCGCGTCGGTCTCGATCCGGGCCACGACCGTCTGCACCGCCACGGTCTGACCTTCTTGCACGATGATCTCGGCCAGGGTCCCGGCGACCGGCGCCGGGATCTCTGCGTCCACCTTATCGGTCGAGATCTCGAAGATGGGCTCGTCCCGCTTGATGGGATCGCCCACCTTCTTCATCCAGCGGGAGAGCGTGCCTTCGGCGATCGACTCGCCCATCTGGGGCATGATTACGTCTATCTTGGCCATTCGCGGAACTCCTCGAGCTTGACGCTATGGGCCATGCGCTATGGGCTGCGCCGGTGCCCCGAACCAGGTTGCTGCCACACCTCAAGCCTATACTATGAGACCATCAGCCCATAGCCCATAGCTCATAGCCTACTAATACGCCGCCAGCCACCTCGCCGCCCTGATGATATCGGCCGTCTGCGGCAACACAAAGTCCTCCAGCTGCGGGGCGTACGGTAAGGGCACGTCGTGAGCCGCGACCCGCTTGATCGGCGCATCGAGCCACTCGAACGCCAGGTCATTGATCCGGGCCGCGATCTCGCCCGCCACCCCGCCGGTGACGGTGTCCTCGTGGACGATCAACACTCGATTGGTCTTTTTGACCGTCGCGGCGATGGCCTCATCGTCCATCGGGAGCAGCGAGCGGAGATCCAGTACCTCGACCGACAGCCCGTCCTCGCGCTGCAGCTGCTCCGCCGCCTCCAGCGCCTTCCACACCGTCGCGGCATACGTGATGATCGACAGGTCCCGGCCTTCCCGGGCCAGCCGCGCCTTGCCGATCGGCACCAGGTGATCGCCCGGAGGCAGCTCTTCCTTGATCCGGCGGTAGAGATACTTGTGCTCGAAAAAGAGCACGCAGTCCTCGTCCCGGATGGCCGATTTCATCAGCCCCTTGGCATCGCTTGCGGTGGCGGGGTAGACGATCTTGAGACCCGGGGTGTGGAGGAACGCGGCCTCGGGGTTCTGGGAGTGGAACGGCCCGCCCCGTACGTACCCGCCGCTGGGCCCGCGCACCACCATCGAGCAGGGCAGGAAGGCCCGGTAGCGGGCGGTGGCGACGTAGTTGGTGAGCATGTCGTAGGCGCAGGAGATGAAGTCGATGAACTGCATCTCGCACACCGGCCGCATGCCCATGTGGGCGGCGCCGGCGGCAGCGCCTACAATGGCCGCCTCCGACAGCGGCGTGTCGATCACCCGCTGCTCTCCGAAGCGAGCCTGGAGTCCCTCGGTCACCTTGAACGCGCCGCCATAGGCGCCGATGTCCTCGCCCATGCAGATGACGTTGGCGTCCCGCTCCATCTCCTCGAACAGTCCCTGGCGTATCGCCTCGAGGTAGGTGCTCTCAGCCATCGTGCGTCCCCCAGCTGGCGGGTCGCTCGTGGGTCTCGACCGCCGAGCGTATGCCCTCCCGATACCAGAGCACGGGAGCCGCGGCCGGGTCGGCATAGACGCCGAGCAGGCCGTCGCGAGGCTCCGGGGCGGGTGAGGCGTCCGCCTCGTCCGTCGCGCGATCGATCTCGGCCATGACCCGGGCGTCGATCCGCTCCAGATCCGCGGCCGGCACGCCCTCACGTCCGGTGAGCACCTTGTTGAAGCGGTCCAGTGGATCGTTCTCCAGGGCCCAACGCTCGATCTCGCCCGGCGGGACGTACGACTGGTTGTCGTGCTCCGCGTGGCCCTTGCGGCGGTAGGTCATCAGCTCGATGAGCGTGACTCCCTCACCCCGGCGGGCACTGTCCACCGCTTCCTTGGTGACCTGGTAGGTGGCCACGACGTCGTTCCCGTCCGCCCGCACCCCAGGTATCCCGTATCCGATCGCCTTGTCCTTGAAACTGGTACACGCCGTCTGCCTGGTGGTGGGAGTGGAGTAGGCGTAACCGTTGTTCTCCACGATTACCACCAGCGGGCAGCGCTGAACCGCGGCGAAGTTGATCCCTTCGTGAAAGGCGCCGGTGGAGGTGGCCCCGTCTCCGACGTACACCAGCCCGACCCGTGCCTCACCCCGCAGCTTGAACGAGAGCGTCACCCCGGCCATCACCGGGACCATGTCACCCAGATGCGAGATCTGGCCGATGAATCCGCGCACCGTGTCGCCGAAGTGAATATTGAGCTCGCGCCCCCGGGTGGGCGAGTCTCCCTTGGCCATGTACTGCCTCAGGATCTCGAGTGGGGTGGCGCCTTGCACCAGCATGGAGCCGAGATTGCGGATCAGCGGTGAGAGGACGTCTCCCTTCGACCGGTCGAGCGCGTAGGCCGACCCAACCGCGTCGGCCTCCTGCCCCAGGGAACGGAACAGCCCCCCGACCACTTTGGTCTGGCGATACAGGTTGACCAGCCGCTCCTCCAGGGAGCGGGTGAGCCGCATGTAGTAATACAGCTCCAGCAGTTGATCACGGGTCAGCCCCGGCACTGCCCCCCTGGTGGTGGAGGCAACCGCGCCACGAGTGGCCATGCAGGTGCCTTACACCTTTACCGCTGCAGCACGGCCGGACTCGATCCTCATGCCGTAGAAGGAGCGGTGGACGAAGACGAGCGAAACGATGAAGAAGACCACCGCCAGCGCCCGCGTCAGCGTGCCGGAGCCACCGGCCGCGAGAAACACACCGAGCTCCACCGCCAGCAGGCCGAAGAGCGTGGTGAACTTGATCACCGGATTCATCGCGACCGACGAGGTGTCCTTGAACGGATCGCCCACGGTGTCGCCCACGATCGAGGCATCATGGAGCGGCGTGCCTTTCATCTTGAGCTCGGTCTCCACGATCTTCTTCGCGTTGTCCCAGGCGCCGCCGGCGTTGGCCATGAAGATGGCCTGGAACAAGCCGAACATCGCGATCGAGATCAGATAACCGATGAAGAAGAAGGGCTCGATGAAGGCAAAGGCGAGGGTAGAGAAGAAGACGCCGAGGAAGATGTTGAACATTCCCTTCTGAGCGTACTGGGTACAGATCTCGACCACCCGCGTGCTGTCTTCAGTCGACGCCTTGGTGACGCCTTCGAGCCGGATGTTGGCCTTGATGAACTCGACCGCCCGGTAGGCGCCGGTGGTCACTGCCTGGGTGGAAGCCCCGGTGAACCAGTAGATCACCGCGCCGCCGGTGATGAGACCAAGCAGGAACGGCGGATGGAGGATGGACAGGTTCTCCATCCCGCTGCTGAGTCCATGGGTAAGCGCCATGATGATCGAGAAGATCATCGTGGTGGCGCCGACCACGGCGGTGCCGATCAGCACCGGTTTGGCCGTCGCCTTGAAGGTGTTCCCCGCCCCGTCGTTCTCCTCCAGCAGCTCCTTGGCCGTCTCGAAGTTCACGTCCATGTTGTAGTCGCGCTTGAGCTCCTGCTTGACGTTGGGAATCTGCTCGATCAGAGAGAGCTCGTAGATCGACTGGGCGTTGTCGGTCACCGGTCCGTAGCTGTCCACCGCGATGGTCACCGGGCCCATGCCGAGGAAGCCGAACGCCACCAGGCCGAAGGCGAAGATGGCGGGGGCCTTCATCAACTCGCCCACGCCCATGGTGCTCACCCCATAGGCGATCGCCATGAGGCCCATGATTGTGAGGCCGAGCCAGTAGGCCGAGAAGTTACCGGCCACGAAGCCGGACAGGATGTTGAGCGACGCGCCGCCCTCGCGGGAAGAGGTCACCACCTCGCGGACATGGCGGGACCCGGTGGAAGTGAAGACCTTCACGAACTCCGGGATTATCGCCCCGGCAAGTGTGCCGAGGGAAATCACGGTGGACAGCTGCCACCAGAGGTCGGAGTTGCCGCCCAGATGGGGGACGATCACATACGACAGGGCGTAGGTCAGCGCCACCGAGATCAACGAGGTCATCCAGACCAGCTGGGTCAGCGGATGCTCGAAGTTGAACCGGGAGGCGGTCTCGTACTTGGCCCGGGAGAGGGCGTTGCTGATCAGATAGGAGAAACCGGAGGCCAGCACCATCATGACCCGCATGAGGAAGATCCAGACCAGGAGCTGGGCCTGAATCGTGGTGTCCGGCACCGCCAGCACGATGAAGGAGATCAGCGCCACGCCGGTGACGCCGTAGGTCTCGAAGCCGTCCGCCGTGGGGCCCACAGAGTCGCCAGCGTTGTCGCCGGTGCAGTCGGCAATGACACCGGGGTTCCTGGCGTCGTCCTCCTTGATCTTGAACACCACCTTCATCAGGTCCGACCCGATGTCGGCGATCTTGGTGAAGATGCCGCCGGCGATTCTCAGCGCCGCCGCGCCGAGCGATTCACCGATCGCGAACCCGAGGAAGCAGGCGCCCGCGACGTCGGACGGGATGAACAGCAGAATCCCCAGCATGAAGAGCAGCTCGACCGAGATCAGCATCATGCCGACACTCATGCCTGCCCGGAGCGGGATGTCGCACACCGGCCAGGCCTTGCCTCGAAGGCTAGCAAACGCAGTCCGGGAGTTGGCCAGGGTGTTGATCCGGATGCCGAACCACGCCACGCCGTAACTCCCCGCCATGCCGATCAGGCTGAACAGCAGGATGACGGCGATCTTGCCGGGCTCCAGACCGGTCAGCACGAAGTAGATGACGATGACCGTGCCGATAAAGCCGAGCAGCACCAGCAGCAGCTTGCCCTGCTGCACCATGTACGCCTTGCAGGTCACGTAGATCAGCTCGGAGATCTCGGCCATCGAGCGGTGGACCGGCAGGTTCTTGACCCTGGTGTAGCTCCACAGGCCGAAGAGCAATCCCAGAACGCAGACCAGAAGCCCCGAGAGCAGGATCTGGTGCCCGGTGAAGCCCAGGAAGTCACCCTGGTTGAGATCGGGCAGGCGGAGGTTCACCTCTCCACCCGGCCGGTGCTCCGGCGCGGCCGCGCCCTGCGCCACGTCCTGCGCGGCAAGGGCCGGGAGTGCCGCCGGAGCCAGCGCGGCCCCGAGAAGCAGGATGAGCACCAGTCTGGCGGTGCAGGCACGGATCATGGTCAGGGGTCTCCTGGGCTTCACTGGCATATGAATGGATGGTCTTGAGCTGGGGGAATTAGTAGGCGCCGATCGGACGGTGCGTCGGCTCGGCCATCGTATGCACCAGGGTGAGAAAGCGCTTGGCCAGCTTGTCGGCTTCGCTCTCTCCGACCTGGTCGGTCTCGACCGTAACCAGGGTGTAATGGCCACCTTCGGCCTGCACGGTCACGCTGATGCGGCCGATGGTGCCGGCGAACTGGCGGCGCCGGGGCTGCTCCTCAACCGACGCCAGGGTCGGGCCGAAAAACTTCCCGGCACCAACCAGCACTTCGTCAGGTGGGAGATGGGTTCGGTGGAAGTATTTCATTCGGTCCACAACTGCGTGAACGGTAAACAGTGTTCACTGTTCACGCATTTCATCCTTAGTCCTCGAGGTCAGTATGGGTGATCGGGGTCTCACCCATCAGGTGCCGGAGCGTGTTCTTGAGCTTGATCTGCTGAATGAAGAGATCGTGCTCCGGGTACAGCCCCGGTGCCGTCTGCGGGCTCTTGAAGTAGAAGGAGAGCCACTCCATGATCCCGCTCATACCGGCCCGCTGCGAGAGGTCATAGAACAGGGCCAGGTCCAGCACCAGCGGGGCGGCCAGGATGGAGTCACGACAGAGGAAGTCGACCTTGATCTGCATCGGGTAGCCGAGCCACCCGAAGATGTCGATGTTGTCCCAGCCCTCTTTGTTGTCGCCCCGAGGCGGATAGTAGTTGATCCGCACCTTGTGATACATCTTGCCGTACAGCTCGGGGTAGAGCTGGGGCTGCAGGATGTACTCCAGTACGCCAAGCTTCGATTCTTCCTTGGTCTTGAAGCTCTCCGGATCGTCCAGCACCTCGCCGTCCCGGTTCCCCAGGATGTTGGTCGAGTACCAGCCCGCCACGCCGAGCATCCGGGCCTTGAACATGGGCGACAGCACGGTCTTGACCATGGTCTGTCCGGTCTTGAAGTCCTTGCCGCCGATCGGCACGCCCTTGGTCTTGGCCAGCTGCTCCATGGCGGGGAAATCGCAGGTGAGGTTCGGCGCACCGTTGGCGAACGGCACCCCCTCCATGATGGCGGCGTAGGCGTAGAGCATGGACGGGGCGATGGTCTGGTCGTTCGCGTCCATCGCCTTCTCGAACGCATCGAGCGTCCAGTGGGTCGGGCCCGGGCTGATGAAGATCTCGGTCGACGCGCACCACACCATCACCAGACGGTCGCACTTCTGCTTGGTCTTGAAGTCCCTGATGTCTTTGCGCAGTGCCTCGGCCCACTCCCGCTTGCTCTTGCCCGGCTTGACGTTGGTGCCCTCGAGCCGTTTGACGTAGCTCTGGTCGAACACTGCGGGCAGAGGCTTGATCGCCTTGAGAAACGCGGCGATGGGCTCCACGTGTTCGTGGCGGTCCAACACTCCCGCCCGAAGCGCTGCGGTGTAAGCATCGTCCGAAATCGGGTCCCAGGCACCGAAGACCAGGTCCTCGAGCGCGGCCAGCGGGATGAAGTCACGGATGAGGGGAGTACGCTTTTCGCTGCGTTTGCCGAGCCGGATAGTACCCATCTGGGTAATCGATCCGATCGGCCGGGCCGCTCCGCGGCGGATATTTTCCACGCCGGCGATGAACGTCGTCGCGACCGCACCCAGCCCCACACACAACACCCCAAGCTTCCCCTGAGCCGGCGCGATCTGCCGGGCGTTCTTTGCCGCCACTCTTATGGTCCTTTCGCGAAAGAATCGAGTGAGGCGTGTTTTACCTCCCCGGTGCGCTTTACCTCCGCCGCGTGGCTGATTTCCTCAACTCGGAGCGCCTGGTCCACCTCGTCCGCGTGCCGGTAGACGTACACAAAGCGCTGCACCACGGTGATGGTCGATGCGACGGCCAGCAGGGCGACGATCGTCTCCAGCAGAAGTGCGTGGGCGCCCGCCCCGAACACCAGCGAGGCCACACCAAGACCCAGGATCCGCTCGGCGCGCTGCGCAATGCCGACTTTGCAGTCCAGCCCTAGTCCTTCGGCCCGGGCCCGGGCGTAGGAGACCAGGAGGGAGCTGAGGATAGCCACCATGCAGAGGATGACGGCGGGAGCCCGGAAGGCCACATCCGGCGCGGTCAGGAGGAAGGCGCCGATTCCGATGAACGTGGCGCCGTCGCCGACGCGGTCCAGGGTGGAGTCGTAGAAGGCGCCGAACTTGGTCACCATCGCCCCGCCGCGAGCCACCTGCCCGTCCAGGGTATCGGCGACGCCGCTCAGGAGCAGCAGCAGCCCCCCGATCCGGATATGACCGGTGGCATACACGATGGCGGAAACGAGCACGAGGCCCGTTCCCACGGTCGTGATGGTGTTCGGCCGCACTCCAGTCCGGATCAGACGCTCCACCAACGGGTTGACCGCGGCATAGAACGGCTTCTCCAGATCGCCCGTCAGCTTCACTCTGGTATCAGTCCTTGAGGAGGGGGGCCCGGCGATAATCGACCCATAGCGACCCATCCAACGCCGGGGCAAAGGATAACCGGCGAAACCGCTTAGGGCAATCGGAGCAAAGCGCCCCTGGATGCCTTGGCGGAGCACTCAGACGCCTCCTCGCCGCAGCGGCCCGGGCTCTCGCCTCCGCACAAAAGAACGCAGTGCTCTGGCGAGACCACCGGACCGCTGCCTCCCCCCGTCCTAGCACCGGAACTTCGTAGCTGTGGGAGGGGCTGCGGGCAGGAGCTCCCACTGAAGCACTGCGTTCTTTGTGCGGCAGTGGGACGCCTGCTCGCCGCGGCGGGGTGGGGCCGAACTCCTGGCCTCACTCCGGATATAACAGAAAATCGCGACGCCATTCCCGGAACCGCTTCAACTCCTCGCCCCAGCGGGCCGCGATGGCCGACACCGATTCGCCCCGTTCGATGGCAATCCGGAGATCCGGACCCCCTGCCAGGCGATCAAACTGCGCCAGCCGGAAGGCAAAGGCCTCCGGGTGAGTCTGTCGCAGCGCGGCGAGCAAATGGACGGCCGTCACCGTCGGGTCGTAGACACTGCGATTGGTGGTAGTCAAACGAATCCCGGCGAGCAGCGTATCCGAGTATTTTCCATCGCCCGGCGCCTTAGGCCTGAACCCCGTCCCGCTGAACCTCACGCCCGGAGGTGCTGCACGACGGAGCGCCGCCAGCACTGCCGTGGTATCGAGCCAGGGCGCCCCGATCTGCTCGAACGGCCACTCGCTTCCCCGCCCCACTGATAGGTTGGTGCCCTCGAAGAGGCACAGGCCGGGATAATGGTAGAGGCTCTCGAGGGTGCGTAGATTCAGGCTGGGCGGCACGAAAGGCAGGCCTGTCGCATCGAAGCTCATCGAGCGACGCCAGCCGCCCAGCGGCACAACATGAAGGTCGGCCTTCAAGCCCAGTGTCACGTTGGCTAGGCGAGCCAGCTCGCCAATCGTCATTCCGTGTCTCATGGCGATTGGAAACCGCGCGACGGCCGACGCAGTCACGCTGTCCTGAACATCCCCCTGCACCGCACCACCTATCGGGTTGGGCCGATCGAGCACCACGACGGGAAGACGCCGACCCGCCGCCTGCATGATGGTCGCGACCGCAGCCGGATAGGTGTAGTACCGGGCACCCGCATCCTGAAGATCCACCAGGAGGACATCCACCTGGTCCAGCATCGCAGCCGTCGGCGGATGGAGCCGTACCCCATCGTGCAACAGGTAGACGGGAACTCCTGTGGCCGAGTCCCGTTCCTGTCGGTTCTCCGGTGCCTGATCGACGTCGATAACCCCGCGAAGGCCGTGCTCGGGCGCGAAAACTGCTGTCACCCGGAGCCCCGCACCGACCAGCCGGTCCAGGTCGCGCCTACCATTGGCGTCGACCCCGGACTGATTGGTGACCAGGCCGATACGGCGATTGCGGACCAGGCCGAGGCTGTCGGTTAGAAGGGCATCGATCCCGGGACGCACCTGAGCCGGAGCGGATTCGCTCCCGGGTTTGGGCGCGCAGCCCATGCAGCATCCCCAGAGTCCCAGCAAAAAGAGAGATCTGTGCACTCCAAGCACCTCGCGCTTCTGATAGTATTGCTGTGGGCTTGCGGTCCCTCAACTCAGGTACCGGGGCCACAACCCTCGCAATTCCCGCCGCGGGAAGAACCCCAGGTAAACGTGGACGATCTGCTCGCCGGGCTTTCACCGCGCGACAAGATCGCCCAACTGGTGGTTCCCTGGATCGCGGGGACCTACGCGGCATTCGACGACGACGCCTTCAAGCGCATGCAGGAGTGGGTGGATTCGCTCCACGTCGGCGGTCTGCTTGTCTCCGTGGGCTCCCCGCTCGACGAAGCGGCCAAGCTCAACCGGCTTCAGGAGCGGTCTCGTCTGCCACTACTGATTTCGTCGGACCTCGAGGGCGGCACGGCGATTCGTCTGAATGGCGGCACACCTTTCCCCCCCAATATGGGCGTGGCCGCCACCGGGAGCGACTCGGATGCCTACGATCTCGGACGGATAACGGCGCTCGAGGGCCGGGCCGTCGGCCTGCACCTCGCCTTTGCCCCGGTCGCCGACGTCAACAACAATCCAGCCAACCCGATTATTAATGCCCGGTCCTTCGGCGAGGATCCCGAGACCGTGGGCCGTCTCGTCGCGGCCGAGGTCCGTGGCATCCAGGAGCACGGCATGCTCGCGGGCGCCAAACACTTCCCCGGCCACGGCGACACCGGAACCGACTCGCACATCACTCTTCCGGTCAGCGCCGCAACCTGGCCCCGGCTCGACTCGGTGGAGCTGGTTCCCTTTCGCAGCGCCATCGCGGCCGGCGTCTCGACGATCATGTCCGCCCACATTGCCATGCCCGGCATCGATGGGGGGCGCCTCCGGCCCGGTACAGTCGTACCCAGCATCCTCACCGGAATCCTGCGCGACTCGCTTGGCTTCAAAGGACTGGTGGTCACCGACGCGCTGAACATGGGTGGCGTGGCGAATACTTACGGTGCCGAGGCGGCGGTGCGCGCCTTTCTCGCCGGCGCCGACCTCTTGCTCCAGCCTGCCGACCCGAGGACCGCCATCAATGCGATGGCGGCCGCGGTGGCCCGAGGTGAGATCACGCCGGAACGGCTGAACCGATCGGTGCGCCGGGTGCTCGAGCTGAAGCGTCAGCTCGGTCTTTTTCAGCGGCGCACCGTGCCATTGGACAGCATCCCTTCCGTGGTGGGCCGGGCCGAGTTCCAGAAGACTGCGCGCGACATGGCAGCACGCTCGATCGTGCTGGTGAAAGACGTGGGCGGGACAGTGCACGGGTTACGCCGGGCACGCCCGGGCTTCACCCTCATCACCTATGGGGATGATGACAACCGCTCGCTCGGCAATACGCTCGCCGGCGAGCTCCGGGCCCGAGGCCACGTGGTGACCGTCTTCAAGCTCTGGCCCGCCAGCGGGCCGGCGAGCTACGATTCGGCGGCCGTGGCGCTCGCGGGGAGGGGAGTCCCACTCTTTGCGGTTGTCGATAAGCCGGTGTCCGGGCGGGGGACCATCGGCATTCCTGGGGCGATGACGACCCTGATGGACTCGGTTGGCCGTTCGCGGCCCACGATTCTGGTCTCCCTGGGGAACCCATATCTGATCTCGGATGCCCCGGAGGTGGGCTCCTATCTGATCGGCTGGCGAGCCAACGGGGTGACCGAGCAGGCGGTCGCCAGGGCGCTGGCCGGCGAGACATCGATCACCGGCCGGCTGCCGATCTCGATCCCGCCGGCCTACCGCCGGGGTTGGGGCTTGCAACGGCGAGTACGGTGAGCCGGGCCTGGACTGCCCTCCTCATGACGATCACCGTGGGTTGCGCACCCCGCACCGGACCCCACATCCCCTCGGCCATGACCGTGCTGAAGACCGATTGGAGTCCAGTGACCATGTTCCTCGACTCCGCCGTTGCGGCTGGAGCGGCGCCCGGTGCTGTGCTCGGCGTCAGCGTAGCGGGGCAGCGCGTCCTCTACGCCAGCGGCCGGTTGACGCGAGCGGAGACTGCTCCGACCGAGCCCACCACAGTTTACGATCTGGCCTCGCTGACCAAGGTCGTCGGTCTCGCCACGGCGGTGATGCTGGCCGTGGATGACGGAAAGCTCGAGCTCGACGCACCGGTGCAGCGCTACCTGCCGGCATTCGCAGGTGCGGGGAAGGAGCGGGTAACCATCCGGCTGCTCCTGGCACACGGAAGTGGGCTTCCGGGGTGGCGGCCACTGTTCCAGGAAACCGCGACGCGGGAAGAAGCTTTCGCCCTGGCCGACGCCACTGCCCTGGTCTCGCTATCCGGAACAACGGAAGTGTACTCCGATCTCGGCATGATCGTCCTGACCCAGCTGGTCGAGGCGGTATACCACGAGCGACTCGACTCTCTGCTGGCACGGCGGATATTTCAGCCGCTCGGCATGACCTCCGTGCGCTTCCTGCCGACCGTTGAACGCGCTCGCATCGCCCCAACTGAGCTCGACCCATGGCGGGGCCGGATTCTGCGGGGTGAGGTGCACGATGAGAATGCC
>DATMDQ010000108.1:0-8582 GCA_035557715.1 Gemmatimonadales bacterium | reverse complement strand
TTCACGTCCACCGTGATCTTCTTCGACAGGTCGCCGTTGGCCACGGCGGTGGTGACCTGGGCGATGTTGCGGACCTGCGCGGTGAGGTTACCGGCCATCGAGTTCACGTTGTCGGTCAGGTCCTTCCAGGTGCCGCCCACGCCCTTCACCCGGGCCTGGCCGCCGAGCTTGCCTTCGGTGCCGACCTCGCGGGCGACGCGGGTCACCTCGGACGCAAAGGAGCTGAGCTGGTCCACCATTGAGTTCACGGTGCGACCGATCCGGAGGAACTCACCCATGAGGGGCCGGCCCTCGATGTCGAGCGACATGGACTGCGACAGGTCCCCTTTGGCCACGGCGCCGATGACGCGGGCCACCTCGCTGGTCGGCTGAACCAGGTCGGCGATCAGGGTGTTCACCGAATTCACCGATGCGGCCCAGGAACCGCCGGCACCGTTCAAGCGAGCTCGCTGGGTGATCTTGCCTTCCTTACCCACCGCCTGGCTCACCCGCTCGAACTCAGTGGAGGTCTCTCGGTTGAGCTCGATGATATCGTTCAGGGTGTCCGAGATCTTGCCCGCGACCCCAGTCTGCGACATGGGCATCTTGACGGAGAAGTCGCCTCGCTTCACCGCGGTGAGCACAGCCAGCAGCTGCTCGGTGTCGAGGATGTCGGACGAGGCGTTCCCGATCCGGCGGTCGGTCCGGCGCTTAGTTGTGCGACCATTGCTGGTCGACTTTTCAGTCGGCATGAAAAAAACTCCCGAGGTGGCGAGCTGGCTGTGGCAGGTGGGGGACCTACCATAGTGAGAGGTAGCACCCGGGGCGGCTGTGAGGCAGATCACAACGGGGCCGGCGCATTCTAGCTACCGAGGGGTGCTTGACTTACAAGATACTTCAACGACACTTAAGACCTCACGAACTGATTAAGTATAGGGCTTCTCCGGGAGGCCGCAAACCCGGCCTACTCGGACTTGGAATTGTCGATGCTTTCAGATGTGCTGCGCATCCTCATACTGGAAGATGTTCCCATGGACGCCGAGCTCGTGGAATATGAGCTCGCGCGTGCCCGCATCCCTTTCTTGTCCCACCGGGTAGATAGTCGGGAGGGCTTTCTCGACGCCCTGGAGCAGTTCGGGCCGGACCTGATCCTCTCCGACTACACTCTCCCCCGCTTCGACGGCATGACGGCTCTCTCCCTGGCCAAAGAGCGGGCCCCCAGCATCCCCTTCCTGATCGTTACCGGCTCCGTCAATGAGGAAACCGCGGTCGGGTGCATGAAGGCGGGCGCCACGGACTACCTCCTCAAGAGCAACCTCGCCCGGATCGGGCCGGCCATCGAAGCCGCGCTCGAGCGTTGCCGGGCCCATTCCCAGAAGACGCAAGCCGAGGCCGCGCTGGCCGCGAGCGAGAGGCGATTCCGCTCCCTGGTGCAGAATTCCTCCGATCTGGTCACCATCCTGGCGCCGGACGGCACCATTCTGTACGCCAGCGACTCGGCCGAGCGAATCGTGGGCTATTCCCCCGGAGATCTGGTCGGCAGCAGCCTGCTCTCCTACGTGGACAGCGGGGGGGTGCAGACGCTGCGTGGGCTGCTGCAGAACGGCAACGGGCACACCAACGGGAGCGGGCCGATCGAATTCCGCTTGCGCCGGGGCGACGGATCGCCGGTGTGGCTGGAGGCCGTCGGCACCAACCTGCTGACTGACGCCACCATCCGCGGCATCGTGCTGAACGCCCGGGACGTGAGCGAGCGCAAGCGGGCCGACCGGGAGCTCCGGGAGAGCGAGGAGCGCTATCGCGATCTGTTCGACCACGCCAGCGATCTGGTGTGCATGGCAGCGCCGGACGGCTCGCTCCTGTATGTGAACCACGCCTGGCAACAGGGTACCGGGTATAGCGAAGCGGAGATCGGCCGCATGCAGCTGCTCGACTTGGTCCCACCGGAGGCGCGCGCGTATTACAGCCAGGTGCTGGAGCGGGTGCTGAAAGGAGAACGGCTCGATCACGTCGAGCTGGTCTTCGTGCCCAAGGCGGGAACTCCCATCACGGTCGAGGGCAACCTCAGCTGCACCTTCAAGGATGGGCAGCCGGCGGTGGTCCGGGGCATCTACCGGGACATCACCGAGCGCAAGCGGGTGGAGGAACAGCTGCGCCGAGCCGAGCGGATGCAGGCCGCCGGGAAGCTCGCGGGCGGCGTGGCACACGAGGTGAACAACATGATGACCGGCGTGATCGGATTCAGCGAGTTTCTCCTTCGGAGCCTGGAGGAAGGGGACGATCGCCGGGCCGACGTCGAAGAGATCATCAAGGCGGGCAGCCGCGCCGCCGATGTCACCCGCCAGCTTCTCGCATTCACCCGCCAGCAGTTTCTCCAGCCGCAGGTGATCGAGGTCAACACCGTAGTCACCGAGATGGAGAAAATGCTCCGCCGGTCGCTCGGGGAAGACCATGTCCTCGAGCTCCGCCTCTCGCCCAACGCCGGGCAGCTTCGGGCCGACCGGGGACAGTTGGAGCAGGTGCTCATTAATCTGATATTGAATGCGCGCGACGCGATGGAGCGCCACGGGCGGGTCAGCATTCAGACCGAGCCCGCCGTCCTGGACGAAGTGTATGCTTGCCGTCATGAGGGAGTGGACTTCCCACACGGCCACTACGTGATGCTCGCGGTGAGCGACACCGGAAGCGGCATGGACCCGGAGGTGCAGGCCCGGATATTCGAGCCGTTCTTTACGACCAAGGCCGTTGGCCAGGGCACTGGGCTGGGTTTGTCGACCGTGTACGGCATCGTAAAGCAGAGTGGTGGCTACGTCTGGGTCTATAGCGAGCCGGGCCAGGGCAGCGTCTTCAAGATCTACCTGCCGGCGGCCAGGTCGGAGGAACCGGTCCTGACGCACCTCGAACGGCCGGAGGACCCTCACGGCGGATCAGAGATGATCCTGGTCATCGAGGACGAGGATGTGGTGCGCAACCTGGCTGCGAGGGGGCTCAGAGAACAGGGGTACTCGGTCGTCGAGGCCCGGGACGGAGTTCAGGCGCTCCAATTCATCGAGCAGCATTTGGGAGGGATTGACCTCGTCATCTCCGACGTCGTCATGCCTGAGATGGGGGGTCGCGAGTTCGGCCAGAAACTGGCCCGGCTCGAACCCACGCTGCCCGTGCTTTTCATGTCGGGCTACACCGGCGAGGACGTGGTCCAGCGCGGCCTGCTCGAGCCCGGCGCCCCGTTTCAACAGAAACCGTTCACCCCAGCCAGCTTGGCCATCAAGGTCCGGGCGATGCTGGATCAGCACCAGCGGGCACACCCACGGGGCTGATCAGGCCCTCTGCGCACTCGCTTCAATTCCCGCCGATCGAAATTCGAGGTGATCGGCCCTGACGGTCATGAAGCCGCGCGGGGTGGCCAGCCGCGTGAGCCGCTCGCCCGCCATGTTCACCATTCGCTGGGTCACACCGGGAAAGACCGGGACAACCTGGTACCAATTCGCGGGGTCCAGATCGAGATATCGCCGCTTGTGTTCCGGTCGCACACGTGCCTGCACTGGCATCCCCGCTCCTCGCCGACGGGTCGGCAGGTTGGGATTGGATCGCGGCTACCGTCAGAGGGACGACGTCCAGCCGGATGTATCGGGGGAACCCCTTAGGGCTCTTTTAAGGTAACGAGACCAGGGCGGTAGGTGAAGCGGCGGTAGTTACCGCGGCGGAACCTACCGCCCTGCTAGTACGCTGGCGGATCGCTCGCGGGGAACGACTCGATCGACCCCTCGTCCACTTGCGCCGAGCTGGAGGGCGTAGCTGCCTCCGGTGTCGGGGCGACGCCGCTGATGGCCCGCGGCTTCTGGCGGCCCGACAGCAGCTGCCGCAGCACATACGGAAGGATCCCACCGTGCTGGTAGTAGAGCACTTCCTGTGGGGTGTCAATCCGGATGGTGACGCTGAAGGCGACCGTTGCGCCGTCCTCCTTCTGAGCCCGCACGCGGAGGGTGCGGCCTCCCGCGAATCTCGTGGCGATAGCGGCGGCCAGGCCGTCGAGGTCGAAGATCTCGCGTCCGGTAAGCCCCAAAGCCTCGGCCGACTCGCCCGGCGCAAACTGCAGCGGCAAAATGCCCATTCCTACCAGATTCGAGCGATGGATCCGCTCGTAGCTCTCGGCGATGACCGCGCGGATCCCCTGGAGCGCCGGCCCCTTTGCCGCCCAGTCACGGCTCGATCCCGATCCGTACTCCTTACCCGCGAGCACGAGCAGCGGGGTGCCGTCGGCCAGATAGCGCATCGCGGCATCATAGATCGGCATCACCTCGCTGGTCGGGAGGTAAGTGGTGACTCCTCCCTCGGTATCCGGCGCCAGGCGGTTCCGAATCCGGGTGTTGGCGAAGGTGCCTCGCACCAGCACCTCGTGATTGCCACGCCGGGAACCGTAGGAGTTGAAGTCAGCCAGCGCGACAGCTTCCCCGGTCAGGTACTTCCCAGCCGGCGAGTCCTTCTTGATGCTGCCCGCCGGGGAGATGTGGTCGGTCGTGACGCTGTCGCCCAGCACCGCGATGACACGGGCGCCTCGGATCTCCGCCACTCCCTTAGGCGTCTCCCGGGACATGCCCTCGAAGTATGGCGGCCGCCGCACGTAGGTAGAACTCGGTGACCACTCGAAGCGGCTTCCTTCTGGTATCTCCAGCGCGCCCCAGCGTTGATCGCCCTCGAATACCGCCGCGTAGCTCCGGCGGTACATGGCGGACTGGATACCGGACACGAGGGTCTTCTCCACCTCGGCGGAGCTGGGCCAGATGTCTCGCAGGTAGACCGGCTTCCCTTTCTTGTCGTGACCCAGCGGCTCGTGGAGCATGTCAATGTCGATCCGTCCCGCCAGAGCGAACGCCACTACCAGCGGCGGCGACATCAGATAGTTGGCCCGCACGTCCGAGTTGATCCGCCCCTCGAAGTTGCGGTTGCCGGAGAGGACCGAGCAGGCCACCAGCTGGTGACGCTGGATGGCATCGGAGATCTCCATGGGCAAGGGCCCCGAGTTGCCGATGCAGGTGGTGCAGCCATAGCCCACGACGTTGAAGCCGAGCTGATCGAGATAGGGCGTGAGGCCGGCACGGTCATAGTAGTCCGAGACCACCTTGGACCCCGGCGCCAGTGAGGTCTTGACCCATGGCTTGGTCTCCAGGCCACGTTCCACCGCCTTCTTGGCCAGGAGACCGGCGGCCAGCATCACCGACGGATTGGACGTGTTGGTGCAGCTGGTAATCGCCGCGATCACCACCGAGCCATGATTCAGGACCTCGGTGGCATCCTCCAGCATCACCGAGTGCGCGGCGGGAGACTGCGAAGACCCCTCGCCCCAGACCCCGACCGCGGCCGGCCCTTGAGCCGGGCCCTTGGCCCCGTCCTTCCCGCGAGAAGGACTGCCAGTAGGGAGCAAACCGGGCAGCGCGTCCCGAAATGCGCGCTGTGCGTCAGAGAGCCGGATCCGGTCCTGCGGCCGGCGAGGACCCGCGATACTGGGCTCCACGGTGGAGAGATCGAGCGTCAGGGTGTCGGTAAACAGCGGTTCCGGTGAGGTAGCCGAGTGAAAGAGTCCCTGCTCTTTCATGTATGCTTCCACCAGGGCGACCCGCTCCTCGGGCCGTCCGGTGAACCGGAGATACTGCAGGGTGACCTCGTCCACCGGGAAGATGGCGCAGGTGGCACCGTACTCGGGCGACATGTTGCCGATGGTGGCGCGGTCGGCCAGCGCCAGGCTGCTGAGTCCGGGGCCGAAGAACTCCACGAACTTCCCGACGACGCCCTTGCGACGAAGCAGCTCGGTGACAGTCAGGACCAGGTCGGTGGCGGTGGCACCCTCCGGCAGCTTGCCCTCCAGGCGGAAGCCGATGACCTCCGGTATGAGCATGGAAACGGGTTGGCCCAGCATAGCGGCTTCGGCTTCGATTCCACCGACACCCCAGCCGAGCACACCCAGGCCGTTGATCATGGGGGTGTGGGAGTCGGTGCCCACCAGCGTATCGGGGTAGGCCTGGGGTAGCGAGCCGGCGGGCGCGTGCGGGTTTTCGTCCGAGGTGAACACCACCCGGGCCAGGTACTCCAGATTCACCTGATGGACGATCCCGGTGTTGGGCGGAACAACCCGAAAGTTCTCAAACGCCCGCTGGCCCCAACGGAGGAACTGATAGCGCTCGCGATTGCGCTGATAGTCAAGCTCCACGTTGGTCGCAAAGGCCTGCGGGGTGCCGAAGGCATCCACCTGGACCGAGTGGTCCACCACCAGCTCCACCGGCTGGAGCGGATTGATGCGGCTGGGATCGCCACCGAGGTCCGCCATGGCATCCCGCATCGCGGCGAGGTCCACCACCGCCGGCACCCCAGTGAAGTCCTGCAGCAGGACGCGGGCGGGAGTAAAGGCGATCTCGCGGGCCAGACCGCTATCGGGAGTCCAGCGCGCCAGCGCCTCGATGTCCTCGGCGGTGACGATGACGCCGTCCTCGGCCCGCAACAGGTTTTCGAGGAGAATTCGTAACGAGTAAGGCAGGCGTCGTACGTCGATGCCGGCTCTCGTCAGCGCGTCCAGCCGGAAGATCTCGAAGGTCCGCCCGCCGACCTCCAGGGTCGATCGGGCTCCGAAAGTGTTGGTCATGAGGGAAAAGTAAGCGAAATGGTGGACGGGCGGACAGTCGGACGGGCGGACGGTTGTCACCATGAGCGCAGCGAAGGCCGATCTGCTCGACACTGCAGCCTCTTGACCACGGCCGACATTTCGGCTCCTTCGCTTCGCTCAGGATGACATCCGCCTCGCACCAACCGTCCGCCCGCCCACCTGTCCCGACACTGCCGCGAGCCGCGACAGTGGACAATCCGGTCCAACCGGCTTACAGTGTGTGGCGATCGGATGTTCGTGGCATCCTATCCCCCACCAAATCGGTAACCGCCGTAATGCTAAAAGCCCCGGACGCGCCGGTCATGGCCGGCTCGGTTAACTGCCTCATCGTCGATGACGAACCAAGTGTCCGCCGGTCCCTCGCCCGAATGCTCCAGGCACAAGGCTTCAACTGCTTCGAGGCCGGCAATGGACGGGAGGGGCTGAAGGTTCTCGACCATATTGGCGAGACCCCGCTGATCATCTCGGACATGCGGATGCCCGACCTGGACGGCATGGGCTTCCTGGAGGCGGTTCGCCTGCGCTTCCCGGACAGCTCGGTCATCATGCTCAGCGGACTCAGCGAGACGACGACCGCGGTGGACTGCCTCCATCTGGGAGCCGCGGATTTCCTGCTGAAGCCAATCTCCCTGAGTGAGCTGCAGGCCCGGGTGGCTCGTGCCCTGGAGAAGCGCGCCCTGGTGCTCCAGAACAGGTTTTATCAGGAGAACCTGGAGCGCCAGGTGGCGGTGCAGGCCCAACGGATCCAGGAGCTGTTCCTCCAGGGCATCCAGACGCTGGCCCGCGCGCTCGAGGCCAAGGACGCCTACACCCGCGGCCACTCGATCCGGGTGAGCCAGTATGCCGTGGCAACCGCCGCGGAGCTCGGCTTCGACGGCCCGGGGCTGGACGGCATCAGGCTGGGGGGCGAGCTGCACGACATCGGAAAAATCGGGACCCGCGAGGCGGTGCTGCACAAGGCGGGCCGGTTGACGCCGGAGGAATTCCGTCAGATCACCGAGCACCCCGCGCTCGGTGAGCGGATGCTGGCCCCGCTGGCGCATGAGTCGCCCGACGTGCTGCGGATCGTCCGATCGCATCACGAGCGGCTGGATGGCGCCGGTTTTCCGGATGGCTTACGGGGAGAGAAGATTCCGATCGAGGCCCGCATCGTGGCCGTGGCGGATGCGTTCGACGCGATGACGACCCGGCGTCCCTACCGCGACTCGAGGCCGGCGGATGTCGCAGTCACGGAGCTGCGGCGGGTGGCGGGCACCCAGCTCGATCCTGAAGCCGTTGAGGCATTCGTGACGGCATTCCCCCACCCTGGCGATCTGCCGATCTCGGCCTAGTTCACGGCTACAGCTCTCGTAACATCGAGCGCATGCGGATGGCCAGCGCCTCGATCTCCCTGAGTCCGGTCAGGGTCTCGGGGTCGATTTGTGCCTCGTTAAGCAGGAGGAGTTGGGCCTCGGCGAGCAGTGCCGAGAGCGGATTGGACAGGTCGTGGCGAAGTCGGCTGAGCCTCTCGGCGTCGTTCATCGTTCCTGGATAGATGACATCATAGCCCGGTCCACGGGGGCAGTGCGGGACCTCCACCTGGCTGCCGTGACGGTGAAAGATTGTACCTGACAGGAGGTTACGCAATAGAGTGCGGGTCGTGGCTCTTGACTCTGCTGCTGTCAGCCTCTATTTTGACGGAGCTTTCTTGTCCGTTAGGAAACTCCCCGACTCACAATACCTTGCAGCCCCCGGCGCTTGGCGCCAACTACATACAGTCCAACCTCGCTCAATCTTGCTTTCACAACCCAACCCCCCAGCCCGACCCTTGGCCGGGCCCGTCCGCCTGGAGTCCCACCCGTGGATATCGCTGAGTTAAAGCAGAAGTCGGTCGCCGAACTGCACACGCTGGCCGAGCAGTTGAACATCACCAATTATTCCGGCCTTCGAAAGCAGGATCTGATCTTCC
>DATMDQ010000107.1:0-16906 GCA_035557715.1 Gemmatimonadales bacterium | reverse complement strand
CGGGAGCGAAGGATCTTCACCGCCGCCGTACCACGTTCCGGGTGCTCGGCGCGATAGACGGTCGCTGTGCCGCCTTCGCCGACATATCGCTTGAGGTGGTATCCGGCGACAGTCCGACCGACCAGCGTGTCTCCGTTCATGCAGTCGCCAAGCTAGTTAATCCATCAGACGGCAGCAAGTTGGAGCTGCCTGGCGGGACCCTGATGCGCTTGACGCCTCTTGTCTGCCATCACTAACCTTCGCCGGCCTGCAATCCTGCAGGGTCAAAGGTGGTCACCCGAATGCGCGGTCTCATGCGTCGGCAGGTCGTTGCGGTAATCCTGGCTGGGACGGCCCTCGGCTGCGGCAGCTGGAAGCGAGTGGGCAGCCAGGACGCGCCGGCGCCGGGGGACCAGCTCACCCAGGTGGTGAACGTCTCCGACTTCTATAAACGGTTGGGGCGGTTGGCTGCGGCCGAGCCGCTGCCGTTCGTGGGAACGGTTGCCTTCGCAGCCGGGCCGGGAGACTCCGTTATCACGGCCTTGGGACTCTCGCTGGAGAACCGGGCACTCGCCTTTCAACGGGAAGGCAACCTCTTTGTCGCCCGCTACCGGGTGGGTATCTCGTTTCAGAAGGAGGGGGCCAGGTCGGTCGACCTGACTCGTGAAGAGGTGGTTCGGGTTCCGACCTTTCAGGAGACGCTTCGAGCGGACGAGAGCATTCTCTTTCAGCAGATTCTCCGGCTCACTCCGGGAACCTACAAAGTGGCCGTGACCGTCCGGGATCCCGGCTCGACCGCCGAGAGCCGGGCCCAGGGTAACTTCGTCGCCCCTTCGTTCGGCACCGGTACCACGTCTGCGCCGATGCTCGCCTATCAGGCCACCGGCCGGGGTGCGTTGACCGACCCGCTGTCCGTGGTGCTCAACTCCCGTGGCTCGGTGGGTTATGGGGCTGATACGCTGCTGGCGTACATCGAAGGCTATGGCTTTTCTGCACCCGCAACCGTGCCGTTCAGAGTGCTCGACGAACAACAGAACGTCGTCTATACCGACTCGCTCCGGTTTCGCGGCGGTCGCCCCGTCGAGAGCCAGGTCATCCGGCTGGCTCCAGACAGCATCTCACTGGGCGAGCTCAAGCTCGTGGTTGGCGCGCCACCGGACGAGCGCAGCGTGTCGGCTCTCGTGTCGTTCTCCCAGGCCTGGGTGATCACAAATTTCAACGAGATGCTCGACCTGCTGAGGTATTTTGGGTACGACGCGCAGGTAAACACGATGCGGAAGGCGCCCCCCGCCGAGCGCTCCCGGCTCTGGCGGGAGTTCTATGCCGAGACCGATCCCAACAAGGCCACACCTGAGAACGAGGCGCTGAACCAGTACTTCGGCCGGATCAGCGCCGCCAACTCCCGCTTTACCGACGAGGGCGTCGCCGGCTGGCGCACCGATCGGGGCGAGGTGCTCATTGCCCTGGGCCCTCCCGATGAGACCATCGAGACCAGCCCGGGCACGCCCGGCAGGGTAGTCCGCTGGACCTATCTCAGTCACCGCCTCGCGCTGTACTTCCAGGACGAGACCGGCTTCGGACGCTTGCGTCTGACCCCAGGTTCCCGGTCCGAGTTCGAGCGTGTGGTTAATCGGGTGAAGAGACAGGGCTAGCGGGAAGGGCTGGAAAGACGGGAAGGACGGGAAGGACGAGAAGGACGATGTCATCCAGAGCCAAGCAGAAGAGGCGGGATTCTTCGCTTCGCCCAGAATGACAGTCTTCTGTTGCTCCTTCCCGTCTTTCCCGCCCTTCTCGTCCTTCCCGTTTATTTTCCCCCTATGCCCCAGAACCACACCCCTCCGCAGCTCTTCCTCATCGATGGCTACGCGCTGATCTATCGGGCGTTTTTCGCGATGATCTCGCGACCGCTCCGTACGGCGAAGGGGGAAAACACCTCGGCGGCCTGGGGCGTGGTGAACTTCCTTTTCCGCCTGCGGGAGAAGTACCGGCCCGATTACGTCGCCTGGATCAACGATGCTGGCTCTTCGTTCAGGGAGGAGCGCTACCCGGAATACAAGTCGACCCGGGAAAAGCTCGACAACGAGCTCCAAGCCGATTTCGACCGGTCGGTCCAGCGGATTGGTCAGCTGCTCGAGGCCTTCGGCATCCCTCTGGTCGTAGTCCCGGGATACGAAGCGGACGACGTGATCGGGACCCTGGCTACCGCGGGTGCTGAGCGTGGCTTGCAGGTGGTGATCGTCTCCGGCGACAAGGACTTCTACCAGCTCGTCGCTCCGCGCGTGGCCTTGCTGAATCCAGGCCGAGGCGGGCCGGCGGCGGTGGACGAGAGCTGGGTCGATGAGGGCAATGCTTCGGACCGCCTGGGTGTGGCGCCCAGGCAGGTGGTGGACTTTCTGGCGCTGGTCGGCGACTCGTCAGACAACATTCCTGGGGTGAAAGGAATCGGCGAGAAAGGCGCGCAAAAGTTGCTGGCAGAGTTTGGCGACCTCGAGAACCTGCTGGCCCGCGCGGGCGAGGTGACTGCCAAACGGGCTCGAGAGGCTCTGCTCACCCAGGCGGATAGTGCGCGGCTTTCGCGGGAGCTTGTCACCATCAAGCGCGACGTGCCGGTGGAGCTCGACGCGGGAGCGCTGGTCCCCCACGATCCGGACCGCGATGCGGTCATCCGGCTTCTCACCGAGCTCGAGTTCTATTCGCTGGCTCGCAAGCTGACGGGGCAGGGAGGCGGGGCTGCGGTGGAGCAGAGCGTTGCGGCCTCCGCCGTGTCGGCCGAGCAAGCCGAGCCTTCCCTGGACTTCGGCGACGCATCGCTGGCGACGCTTACCGAGGAGGAGGGGGAGTCCACTTACTCGGCCGAGTCCTGGCTCACCCTGTCGGATCTGTCGGGCCCCTCCGTTGCGACGGCAACCGTGGTGGATGACCCGGATGACCTGCCGGGGCTGGTGGAGCGGCTGCGTGCGGCTCCGATCGTCGGGCTCGACACGGAGAGCTCGTCCTCCGAGCCGCACAGTGGAGAGTTGGTCGGGCTGTCGCTGGCTGCAGGACCGGAAGAAGTCTGGTATCTGCCCTTCGGCCACCGGCCCGGCGGTGGGGAGCTTGCCGCGCCTACACCGGTGCGGAATCTGCCGCCGATTACCGATCCGGCTTCGGCACCGCTGCGTGCGCTTCTCGCCGACCCCGCGGTACCCAAGGCAGGGCACGACATCAAGTTCGATTGGCAGGTCCTGCGACAGGCAGGCGTCGAGCTCGGCGGGGCGGGGTACGATTCCATGCTGGCGAGTTTCGTGCTCGATCCCGGGCGGCGCTCCCACGCCATCGATACCCTGTGCCTCGAGCACCTCGGCCGGGCGATGCAGACCTATCAGGAGCTGGCAGGCAAGGGAAAGTCGGAGATCCCGTTTGCCGAAGTGGCAGTTCCGCTGGCGGCGACCTACTGCGGTGTAGGTAGCGCCACCGTGTTGGCGCTCCACCGGTTCTTCCGGCCTATGCTGGCCGAGATGAATCTCGAGGCTCTGCTGCGCGATATCGAGATGCCCCTGGTCGAGGTGCTCGCCGATATGGAGTGGGAGGGCATCACCATCGACCTTGCAGTCTTTCGCCGTCTGAGCGACGAGCTGGGGAAGGATCTCCGCCGCCTGGAGCAGGAGATTGCCCGGGTTGCGGGCACCGACCTAAACCTCAATTCTCCGCGCCAGCTGGCCAGCATTCTGTTCGAGAAGCATCAGCTGCCGGTGCTGAAGAGGACCAAGACCGGCCCTTCGACCGATGCCGACGTGCTGGAGCAGCTTGCCGCCATGGGCCACGAGCTTCCGCGGCTCATTCTGGAGTACCGCGAGCTGCAAAAGCTGAAGAGCACCTATGTGGACACGCTCCCTCAGCGGATCAATCGCAGGACAGGTCGGATCCATACCAGCTTCAATCAGGCGGGTGCAGCTACTGGGCGACTCAGCTCCGCTGAGCCCAATCTCCAGAACATTCCGATACGCACTCCTCGAGGCGAGGCCATCAGGGCGGGGTTCGTACCTCGGGATGGATGGGTCTTCCTGGTAGCCGACTATTCCCAGATCGAGCTTCGCATCATGGCCCACCTCTCGGAGGACCCAGCCTTCATCGAGGCGTTCCGGCAGGGCGGCGACATCCACCGGCAGACCGCGGCACTCATTTTCAATGTGCCCCTGGCCGAGGTTACCGGGGAAATGCGCGCGCGGGCCAAGACCATCAACTTCGCCACAATCTACGGTCAGGGTCCCTTCGCCTTGAGCCGGCAGCTCGGCATTTCTCAGGATGACGCGAAGGGGTTCATCTCCCGCTATTTCGAGCGGTTCTCGGGCGTCCGTGCCTTTCTTGACCGGCAGATCGAGCTGGCCAGGCAGCAAGGGTACGTCGAGACTCTTTTCAAACGACGCCGCTACATCCCTGAGATCAAGGACCGGAACTTCAACCAGCGGGCCTACGGCGAACGGAACGCGCAGAACTCTCCCCTCCAGGGCTCGGCGGCCGACCTGATCAAGCTCGCCATGGTCCGGATCCATCGGGCGATCCGTGAGAGTGGGTTGGCCAGCCGGATGCTTCTCCAGGTGCACGATGAGCTCGTCTTCGAGGCGCCACCCGAGGAGGTCGAACCCCTCTCCCGACTGGTGCGGTCCCAGATGGAGAATGTGACCCCCCTCCGGGTGCCCCTTGTGGTGGACATCGGGACCGGGCCTAACTGGCTTGAAGCCAAGAGCTGAGCTGCTGCGCGTAGAATTTGCATCAGTGCGGTGGCTTCCGGCCTGCATCAGGCCAAAGGCCGCCGCCCACGCCCTGGAGACCTATGAGGTCCGCCGTGCTGCCCGTCATGACATTCGGGCTTCTTGCCATGGTCATTGCGGACCGAGTATCGAACGCCCTGGCCTCAGCCCCAGGCGGTGCACCCGTCGCCACATCCCAGGAGAGCCTGCCGGCTCCGGTTATCCTCGCCGGCCGGAACCCGGCACCCAGCTCCGCACCTGGCATCGACTCGACTGATCGGGCCGCCGGGACCAACACCCCGACCATTGACCGGCTTGCCCGGCTCGCTGCCCGCCGGCAACTCGCTCGCGAGGGTGGTAACACTTATCTGGATTCCCTTATCATCAGTACCGATTCGCTGGTCAGGCGCTGGCCGGATCGCAACGGAACACCGCTTAAGGTCTGTTTGATTGAGGGGGGAGCCCCTGGCTACCAGCCCAGAATGGTCGAGTTCGTCCGGGATGCCATGAATCACTGGGAGAGCACCGGCATGGGCGTTCGGTTCAGCTCCATATCCGACAGCACCGATGCGGACATCGTGGTGCGCTGGATCGACCACTTCGACTTCGATCGTGCCGGACAGACCGATCTGACCTGGGATCATGCGGGCCGGGTCCGCAAGGCCGCGATCTCCCTGGCGCTTCGTACCAACGCGGGATTTCCCATGCCGGACGCGGCCCTCCTCGCGGTCGCCGTGCACGAGACGGGTCACGCGCTGGGCCTGCCCCACTCCGCCGATTCCGCAGACGTGATGTTTCCCGCCACCCGGACCGGTACCCTCTCGGAGCGCGATCGGCGCACGGCCCAGCTGCTCTACCAGCTTCCGACCGGTCCGCTCCGCGATGTGACCGAGACCCAATGAGGACGTTGAGCGTAGCTGTCTTGGCAGCCTTGGTGCTGGGTGGCCCGCTGCAGGGCCAGTCGTTGACCGAGGTGGATGCCATCGTTCGGGACGGAATCAGGCAGGGTGTGTATCCCGGGGCGGTTGTCGTTATCGGCCGGAAGGACTCGGTGCTCTACGCCCGTGGGTACGGCCACTTCACCTGGAGTCCTTCATCGGCGGTGCCCACACCCGACTCGACCCTCTGGGATATCGCCTCCATCACCAAAGTCATGGGGACGACCAGCGCGGCCATGCGGCTGGTGGATGCCAGGCGCCTCAGTCTCGACGCTCCGGTCCGGCAGTATATCGCCCAGTTTTCCGGAGGTCCGAAGGATCGCGTCACCGTACGAATGCTCCTCGACCATACCAGTGGCCTGAGAAGCTATGTGCCGTTCTTCAAGCAGGCGCGCACCCGCGAGGCCGCCAAGGCGTTGCTCTACGCAGAACCGCTGGCCCGTCAGCCCGGTACCAGTGCGGTTTACAGTGATCTCAACGCCATTTTGATGGGGCTGGTCCTCGAAAGCGTGTCCCGATTGCCTCTGGACAGTCTGGTCACCCGGGAGGTGTTTCGGCCGCTGCAGCTGCGCGCGACAATGTTTCGGCCGCCCGTCTCGGCTCAGCGCCGCACGGTGCCGACCGCTCTCTGGCGCGGTCACCCGGTTCAGGGTCAAGTGAACGATGCCAACGCCGTGGTGTTCGGCGGCGCCGCGGGGCACGCCGGCATATTCTCGACTGGGATGGATCTGGCCCGCTACGCCCAGGTGTGGCTCCGGAATGGCGTCGGTCCCCGGGGGCAGTGGGTGACACCCGCCACCATCCGCGAGTTCCTCACGCGCGGCGCTAACAGCGGCCCTCGCCTGCTTGGATGGGACACACCTGAGATGGATGGGAAGGAGCCCAGCCTCTATGGGACCCTCATCAGCAATGCTGCCTACGGCCACACCGGCTTTACCGGCACCGAAGTCTGGGTCGATCCGGCTCATGACCTGTTCCTCGTCTTTCTGACCAACCGGACGTTTGATCCCAGGGCCCGCAACGCGCATCATGCCCTCCGAACGGTGAGGACCTCCCTATCCGATGCTGCCATCCGTATGGTCCCTCGAGTATGCGAGCAGGAGCTGGTGTCGGCCTGCTGACGGAGCGACCGGTTATCTTTCAACAGCCAATCGTCAGTCGTCAGTTGCCTTTGTTGCCTCGAGCGTCCCCATGCCTACCGCACCCACAGCCGAAGCCATCCGGAAAGCCATCCGCGCGGTCAAGGATCCCGAGCTCAACCTCAACATCATCGATATCGGGCTGGTATACGAAGTCGAGGTGGATGAGGCAGGAAACGTCCAGGTGCAGATGACTCTAACCTCGCCCGGCTGCCCGGCAGGGGCCGAAATCATCGCCGACGTAAAGCGGGTGGTCGGGGATATGGAAGGCGTGCAGTCGGTAGAGGTCGAGCTGGTCTGGGATCCCTACTGGACACCCGAGAAGATGGACCCCCGCGTCCGGACCTTCCTCGGGTTCTAAGTTCCGGTCGACCTTGCGGCGGGGCGCTGAAGGGCAGCGAGAAGTCCGCCCCCGATCTCGCGCAGCTGCCAGCGCCGCAGCTCCGGCACCTTGGCGAGCTCGTCCATGGTGCCCGGATTGAGACGGGCAATCGCCTCCAGTGTGCCGTTCGGACAGAGCACCCCCGGTGCCAGCTCGTACTGTGCAGCCAGCAAGTTTCTGGCGTCCTTGAGCCTCTCCAATCGGGCTTCGTAGGCTGGGTCTGCCGGCCGTCTCGGGGGCCGCTCTACCCTGGGCAGGTCAGCCTCAGGAACTGTCAGGCCGCGTTGCACCGCCGCGAGAATCTCGCGCCCCCTTCGCTCCGCCTGCTCTCCGCCGATTCCCCGCACCGCCTTGAGTCCCGCCAGATCGGCCGGGGGTGTCTGCGCCATCGCCAGCATGGGCTCGTTGTTGAGAATCCTGAATGCCGCCTTGTCGGTCCGCCGAGCCAGCTGGTCGCGCCAGGTGAACAGCTCGCGCAAAACGGCGAGCGACCTTCCGGGCAGGGCCTTCGCGCCTTTGAGCCGGAGGTAGGCCGGCTCGTCCATGTCGGGCGGCGACCATCGAGCTCCCGTCGCCAGGCCAAACTCCTCCTCCGCCCATTCCAGCCGTCCCCGCTCGTGGAGCTGCTCCCGGAGCAGGTCCCGGAGCGTCGGAAGGTGGTGGGTGTCTGCCGCCGCATACTCCAGCATCTCGGGCGAGAGTGGTCGCGCCGACCAATCCGCGCGCTGATAGCGCTTATCCAGTTTCACCCCGAGATATTTCTCCAACAGCGTGGCGAGCCCCACACCGGGCTCGTTGAGCAGCTGCGCGGCGATGCGAGTGTCGAAGAGGTTGTTGATCCCGAAGCCGTACTCGAGGTTGAGCAACCGGAGGTCGTAATCGGCGTCGTGAAAGACGACCTCGACGTTGGGGTCAGCCAATGCCGCAGCGAGGGGCGCCAGGCTGGTCACGGCGAGCGGATCCACCACGGCAGTTTCCTGCCGGGAGGAGAGCTGGAGCAGGTAGATGCGATCGTGGAACCGATGGAAGCTGGCGGCCTCGGTGTCGACCGCCAGGAGCGGCTCGCCCTCGAATCGCCGGAATAGTTGCTCGAGTTCGTTCTGGCTGGCGATCAGGCGGACGGTCACTTCTCTGCCTTGGCCACCAGCTCGAGACCCGCGGCAATCTCGTCAAATGCCTTGGACAGCGTCTTGTAGAACTCGGCATCCGGCTGCGGTGTGCCTCCCATGGCTGCGTCCATCTGAAGCTTCCGGGCAAGGCGGGCGGCGTGGCGGATGTAGTCGGTCGGTGGCTTCATGTCGGGAAGTTGGGAAAGTCGGGAAAGTCGGGAAGGGGCGCGCGGCCCCGAGGACGTCATCAAGATATCACTTGACCCCGATGTCTGCCTTCCCGCCCTCCCCGTCATTCCCGTCATTCCCGCATATCTTAGATCCATGTCCACTCCCGAGATCGATCTCGTCGTCTACCCCGATGAATGCGATGCCTTCGGTCACCTTAACCAGGCCTCCTTCCTCAGCCTGTTCGAGCGGGCCCGGTGGGAAATGCTGCGAGGCGGCCCCGGCATGGACGTGTTCACCCGAAATGGCTCCTGGCCGGCGCTGCGGAAGACGGTTATCGACTACCGGGCAGCCGCGTTCCCGGGTGACGTGCTTCGTTTTCAGCAGGTACTTACCCACCACGGGCGCACCAGCTTTACCATGCGTCAAACGGCCCGACGGGTGCGGGACGACACTCTCATTGCCAGCGCGGAATTTGTCTTCGTCTGTATCGATCGCGAAGGCCACCCGATTCCGGTGCCGCAGGAGTTCAGCGAGTATCTGAACGCTCGGCCCGGCTCCCCCAGGGACGTGCAGCGCATCACAGTGAACGGTGTAAACCTGGCGGTCGAAGAGCGAGGCGAGGGCCCGGCCGTTCTGTTCGTGCACGGATATCCGCTGGACCGGAGCATCTGGAGCGCGCAGATCGGGGCACTCGAGGGATTCCGTTGTATCGCGGTTGACCTGCGCGGCCTGGGGCAGTCGGACGCGCCGGATCTGGGCTACAGCATGTCGATCTACGCGTCTGATCTGGCGGCGCTGCTGGACGTTCTTGGAGTGGATGACGTGGTGCTCTGCGGCCACTCGATGGGAGGCTACGTGGCCTTCGAGTTCCTGCGTCAGTGGCAGTCCAGGGTCAGGGGCCTGGTGCTGATAGACACCCGGGCCGAGGCGGATTCCCCAGAGGTACGCCGGGCCCGGGATGCAGCGGCGGCCACGGCGCGGGAGCGCGGCGCCGGTGCCATTGCCGATTCAATGCTTTCCAAGATGCTGGCTCCGGCGACGCTCAGCCGCCGGCCTGAAGTGGCCGAGGGCGTGCGTGCACTCATGGCCAGGACGCCGGTGGCCGGCCTTGTCGGCGCCCTGGCCGCCATGCGCGACCGGGAGGAGAGCGAGTCGCTGCTGCCCGGTCTTGCCGGTGTACCGACACTGGTGATCGTGGGGGAGGGCGACACTCTGACTCCACCCGACCAGGCAAGGGCGATGGCCGCCGTGATACCGGGAGCCCGCCTGGCGGTTATTGCTGGAGCCGGCCACTTGCCACCGGTGGAGCAACCAGAGGCCACTACGGCCAGCCTGCGGCAATTCCTGACTTCGCTGGGGTGAAACCTTCCGGCGCTGCGGGGCGTTGTATTCTGTAGCGGCAGGACCGTCAGGTCTCCGCTGAATCAGGTCCTTCCAAACTCCGGCTCCGGGATCGCGGCCAAGCAGTTCGATCCCGGGGCTCCTTTCTTTGTAGCTATTACCTATTAGCCCGTTGGTTATCACCTGTTAGAGCTGGTTCCCACAAGACAAAACGACCCTCTGCGACTATCCGGAGGGCCTTTTCATGACGGCTGGCAGCTAACAGCTACCTCACCTCTTCGGCCTCCCCGGCGGGGTGTCGCTATTGAACACTTCCTTGTTCTTCTCTGTGAACGCTGCCTGGTCGGGTGGAACGTCCTCTTCCGGAAAGATGGCCGTTACCGGACACTCCGGCTCGCAGGCGCCGCAGTCGATGCACTCGTCAGGATGAATGTAGAGCTGGTCCTCGCCTTCGTAGATGCAGTCCACTGGACATACATCCACGCAGGCGCGGTCCTTCACCCCAATACAGGCCTCGACTATCACATAGGTCATGCCGCGGCTCCTCTGCCGAATTCTTGCTGAAACTTTGACTCTCGAAAAGGTATACGAAGGGTCATGGTGCCGCGCAAGGGCTTGGCACACCCTTATGTTGCTCTTGCATGCTCCGATTCCCTCTCATTCTCATCTGTCTCTTCGCGGTGAGCCCCGCGGAGGGTCAAACCTGCCGGCCGGCCCGCACGGCGCTGGTCCTCTCTGGGGGCGGTGCCAAGGGCCTGGCCCATATCGGGGTTCTCAGGGTGCTCGACAGCCTCGGGATCCGGCCCGATCTCGTCGTCGGGAGCAGCATGGGAGCCATCATCGGCGGGATGTACGCCAGCGGATACAGCGGGCGGGAGATCGACTCGCTGGCTCGCGCGCTGCCCATGGCCGATCTCTTTCGGACCTACCAGCCGCGGGCACCGCGCTCGCTAGGGCTCATTCAGCCGCTGGTGGTATGGGAGCAGGGCGCGCGGAGATTCACCATTCAGAGCGCGGCAGTCGAAGAATCCGAGGTCAATGCCCTGGTTAATGGCGCGATGCTGCGCGGCAACTTGCTTGCGCGAGGAAATTTCGATTCGCTGCCGATTCCCTTCCGCGCTGTCGCCGCCGACCTGGCCGATCGCACGGCGGTGGTCCTGGCCACAGGAGACCTGGCCCGCGCGGTGCGGGCCAGCTTTGCTATTCCGCTCGTGTTCGCACCAGAGTCATTGGACGGTCGTATCCTCGCCGATGGCGGCCTGGTCGCAAACATCCCGGTTGCAGTGGCACGGGCCCAGGGAGCCGAACGGGTCATCGTCTCGGACGCCACCGAGCGCCCGGGCGATTCGCTCGACCTGTTCTCGCCCATCGGGCTGGCGGATCGGCTCCTCGGCTTTCTGTTTGAACAGGGGGCCGATTCGCTGGGCCCGGAGGACGTCCTGGTCCGCCCGGCCGTAGAGGGATTCCCCAGCCTCAACTTTTCCGCGGGCAACGTCGACCGGCTCATCCGACACGGCACTGGCGCGGCCGACACCACCCTCTCCAGGGCGCGCTGTCTTCCACGACACTCTGCCTCGGCGCAGGCAGTGCTGCCACGCCGGGTCGTTGGCCTGGCGATCGAGGCAGACAATTCCTCGGAACGGCTCGCGCTCCGCCGCCTCCTGGGTCTGGGATTAAGCGACAGCCTGGATGCTGACCTGCTTCATAGCCGGGTGCGTCAGCTCGCCAACTCGGAAGCGTATCAGGCGGTCTGGCTGAGGCCGCAGGGCGCCGGCGATTCGGTCGGCTTCGACGTGTCGGTCCAACGGGCTCCTCGGAGAGTGGCGGGGCTGGGGCTCGCGTACGACAACGAGCTTGGCGGCCGCATGTGGGTGGGAGCCGTGGATCGCCGGGTATTTGACCTGGCGCTGGAAGGCAGCACGGCGCTCTACCTGGGAGAGTTCCGCAAGGAGCTCTATCTCGGCCTGCGAAGAAACTACCAGTTGGGACGGCAGTTGATGACGCCGACCTTCACGACCCGACTGGCGACCGAATCGGTGCGGCGGTTCGAACCGGATGGCACTGAGATCGGCACCGCCTTTACTCGAGAGGGGCTTGGGTTTCTGGGCGTGGAGCGCTCCTTCGATGCCCGCTGGCGCGTGGCGCTGGGTCTGAGTGGACACGCCTGGCATGAGCCTGGGCAAAACCAGTCCACTCTCGGTGTCGGGGCCCAGGCGATCAAGGCGGGGCGCTCCGGGGAACAAGTGCTCGGGATCGACCTGATCTGGACCGGGATCTACCATCGGGCAGTGTTTGATGGAGAATTCTCGATCAAGACCGGTGCCCTCCGTCTAGCCCCTCGCCTCCGTGCCGGCTGGGGCGAACAGCTTCCCCTCCAGGCCACCTTCCCGCTGGGCGGTGAAGACGGGTTTCCGGGGCTTCATATCGGTGAGCGGCGCGGTGATCGGGAGCTCGTACTCAGCACTTTGCTCACCTACGCCCTGAAGGGCCCGTTCGTGGGCAGGATAGAGTTGGCGGCGGGACGTTCGGCTTTCGGTGGAGATCTCCTGGCTTCCGACGGCTGGCTCGCCGGGGTGCGCGCGGGTCTCGGCGCCGAGACACCAGTGGGCCCGCTGCGATTCGAGTATGGGCTAACGGACGGTGGAAGAGACGCGGTATTCGTCAGGCTGGGAAGATGGTTTTGACGTCAGAGCTGGCCGGCATAGGTTGCGGACCGGGGCTCTGGTGGTCCATGCCGCCCGTTGGGCCCGTGAAGCCGGTGCCACTCCTCGCGCAGGCAGAAGGGGTCGAGGCCCGTCGGCCGGTCCACAGCTAGCACACCGTCGAGATGATCGATCTCGTGCTGGAGCAGCTCCGCTCGATCTCCCTCGACCTCGATCTCATTCCATTCGCCTTTCAGGTCCTGATACCTGACCCGGATGCGGTATGCCCGAGACACTCGGACCAGAAGATTGGGGAAGGAGAAGCAGTCGTCCCACACTTCGAAGTCCTCATTTCCGATATCAATGATCTCCGGGTTGATCAGCGTCCAGGGCTGGTCCATCTCCACGTGAACCATCCTGACCGGCGCCCCGATCTGTGGGGCCGCGATAGCCCTCCCACTGCCGAAGCGTGACTGCCAGTCGCGCAGAGTCTCCCGCATGTCGTCGACGATGACCCGCACCGCTGTGGAGCGCGGCTTGGTGATCGCCTCGCATTTCGTGCGCAGGATAGGATCACCCAGGAGACGGATGCGGTGGATGGTCATGAAGTAATATGGGAAATGAGGCCCCAAACGACCAGCGGCAGGCGTCAGGAACGGGGCGAGTAGCGAGGTATTAATGACAACTACTATCAACCCCGACAGCCCTGACGAACTCTGCCAAGGGTCTGGGCGTTCATGGGTACTACCAGTAACTGGTTTGTAGTAGCTGAGTTATGAATTCGCACCAATTTACTGCGCGAATTGACAATTGCGACTAAATCACTTATGATTTCGCCATGGAAGCCGCATTCCCCTCCGCTGGCGGTGCACCCGTCTCGCTCCCCCTCAGCCTCCGGGGCGCCCGTGGGTTGGTTCTCCTTGAGTTGAAGCGCGCGCAGCGGCTCACCGCCAAGGAATTGGCCACCAGTCTTGGGGTCTCGCTCAATGCCGTTCGGCACCACCTGAAGGAGCTCGAGGCGGAGGCTCTCGTCGAGTACGAGCGCCAGCATCGGGGAGTAGGAGCCCCGGCTTTCGCATACCGATTGAGCGCGGCAGCTGAGGCTCTCTTTCCGCGGCGCTACGAGGCCACCCTCACCGAGCTGCTCGACTACGTGGTCGAGCGTGAGGGGCGCGCCACCGCTGTGGCAGTTCTCGAGGCGCGGTACGAGGCACTCACCAGACGACTTCAGCAGGAGCTGGCCGGAGCAACGCCAGCCCAGCGCATGGCCGCGGTAGCACAGCTGCTGTCTGACGAAGGGTACATGGCGGAGGGTACGACCTCAGCCCAGACCGGCACCCTGATCGAGCACAACTGTGCCATTCAGGCCGTGGCTCAGCGGTTTCCAGAAATCTGCGCGGCAGAGGCCAGGTTTCTTGCCGCCGCCCTGGGCGCAGAAGTCGATCGCCAGGGGCACATCTTGAGCGGCTGCAGCGCGTGCGAGTATCGGGTGCGTTTCAGCGCCGGCAACGCATTGGGGGGCGAGGAGCCCCAGTCACAGGAGAGCGCATGAGTTCGTCGGTCGAGAGCCTGGTCAACAAAGCGTACAAGTACGGCTTCGTAACCGATATCGAAGCCGACCAAGCCCCGATGGGGCTGAGCGAGGACATCGTTCGCCTCATCTCTGCCAAGAAGGGCGAGCCCAAGTGGCTGCTCGATTGGCGGCTCAAGGCCTATCGTGGGTGGCTCAAGATGACCGAGCCGCACAACTGGCCCAACGTCAGGTACGAGCCGGTCAACTACCAGGGGCTCCGCTACTACTCCGCGCCCAAGACCAAGACGCCGCTCGGCAGCCTGGATGACGTCGATCCCAAGCTGCTCGAGACCTACCAGAAGCTTGGCATACCGCTCACGGAGCAGAAGCTTCTGGCCGGTGTAGCCGTCGACGCCATCTTCGACAGCGTCTCCGTGGGCACCTCCTACAAAGCCAAGTTGGCCGAGGCGGGGGTCATCTTCTGCTCCTTCGGCGAGGCCGTTCGGGAGCACCCGGAACTGGTCCGGAAATACCTGGGATCGGTGGTGCCGGCCAGCGACAACTTCTTCGCGGCCCTGAACGCCGCGGTGTTCAGTGACGGGTCGTTCGTGTTTGTGCCCAAGGGTGTGCGCTGTCCCATGGAGCTGTCCACCTACTTCCGCATCAATGCGGCGGATACCGGTCAGTTCGAGCGGACCCTGATCGTGGCCGAGGAGGGTGCCTCCGTCAGCTACCTGGAGGGCTGCACGGCTCCCAAGCGGGACGAGAATCAGCTACACGCCGCGGTGGTCGAGCTGGTGGCGCTCGACGACGCCACGATCAAGTACTCAACGGTGCAGAACTGGTATGCCGGAGACGCCCAGGGTAAGGGCGGGATCTACAATTTCGTGACCAAGCGCGGTAAGTGCGTCGGGGTCAACTCGAAGATCTCCTGGACCCAGGTCGAGACGGGCTCTGCCATCACCTGGAAATATCCCGGCGTCATTCTCCAGGGGGACAACTCGGTCGGAGAGTTCTATTCGGTGGCAGTGGTGAACGGAATGCAGCAGGCCGACACCGGTACCAAGATGATTCACCTGGGAAAGAACACGCGCAGCACCATCGTCTCCAAGGGCATTTCGGCGGGACAAGGACAGAACAGTTATCGCGGTCTGGTTAAGGTGCTGCCCAAGGCCGCTGGCGCGCGCAACTACACCCAGTGCGACTCCATGCTCATCGGGAACCGCTGCGGGGCGCACACCTTTCCGTATATCGATGTCCAGAACTCCACTGCCTCGGTCGAGCACGAGGCGTCGACCTCGAAGATCGGCGAAGACCAGATCTTCTATCTGAAGCAGCGGGGTCTGAACACCGAGAACGCCATTTCGATGATCGTGAACGGTTTCTGCAAGGAAGTCTTCAAGGAGCTCCCGATGGAGTTCGCAGTCGAAGCGCAGAAGCTGCTTGGAGTCAGCCTGGAAGGAAGTGTTGGGTAAGGCGCTCACGCATAAACGGAGATTGACATTGCTCGAAATCAAAGGCCTCCGGGCCAGCGCTGGAGACAAGGAGATTCTCAAAGGCATCGATCTCACCGTCAACGCCGGTGAGATTCACGCCGTGATGGGCCCCAACGGTTCCGGCAAGAGTACGTTGGCCCAGGTGCTCGCCGGCCATCCGGCCTACACGGTAACGGCGGGCCAGGTGCTCTACGAGGGCAACGATCTCCTCGACATGGACCCCGAAGTGCGCGCCCAGGCAGGCGTCTTTCTCGCCTTTCAGTACCCGGTCGAGATCCCGGGCATCAGCAACGCGTACTTCCTCCGCGCGGCCTACAACGAAATCCGCAAATCCAAGGGCCTGGAGGAGGTCGACTCGATGGACTTCCTCGATCTGCTCGAGGAAAAGCTCCGGCTGGTGGAGTGGGGTCCCGAGATCATGAGCCGAGCAGTGAATTCGGGCTTCTCCGGCGGCGAGAAGAAGCGCAACGAAATCCTGCAGATGGCCGTGCTCGAGCCCAAGCTCGCGATCCTGGACGAGACCGATTCGGGGCTCGACATCGATGCGCTTCGAATCGTGGCCAGCGGGGTGAACTCGCTGCGTAAGCCGGGCAACGCCACGATCATTGTCACCCATTACCAGCGGCTGCTCAATTACATCATCCCCGACCAGGTCCACGTCTTATCGGCGGGCAGAATTGTGCGGTCGGGGGGCAAAGAACTCGCCCACGAGCTCGAGGCCAGAGGGTACGAGTGGCTGGAGCAGGAGGTAGGGGTCGCGTCGTGAGCGAAGCGTACCTGCAGGAATTTGGATCGCGAGCCCCGGTGGCAACTGCGGAGACACCCGACTGGCTCGAGTCGGTTCGGAAAGCAGCCATCGACCGGTTCGCGGCGACCGGGTTTCCCACCGCTCGGGACGAAGAATGGCGGTTCACTCCCATCGCCCCGATCGTCCAGGGCACCTGGAGCCAGGGCTCAGGCCTAACCCCTGGAGTGACCCTAGAGCAGCTCGCCCCGTTCATCTTCGGACACCCGGAGTGGACCACGCTCGTGTTTGTGGACGGCGGGTACAGCAAGGCGCTCAGCTCCACCGGCAAGCTTCCGCCCGGGGTTCGAGCGGGAAGCCTGGCTGAAGCCCTGCGGGCCGATGGCGTGGTGCTGGAGAAGCATCTGGCGCGTCACGCCTCCATCCAGACCAGCCCATTCACCGCACTCAGCACCGCCTTCATGCGCGACGGCGGGTTCCTGCATGTCCCGGCCAACATCGATCTGACCCGTCCGGTACATCTGGTCTTCGTGGCCACCGCCAAGGCGGCCGGCAGCGTCACCCACCCTCGCAACTTGGTCGTCATCGAGCGGGGAGCCCGAGCATCGGTCATCGAGAGCTATGTGAGCCTGGCCGAGGGCGCGAGCTACTGGACCAATGCCGTGACCGAAGTCGTCGCCGGCGCCAACTCCTGGATCGAGCACACCCGGATTCAGCGCGA
>DATMDQ010000106.1:0-48718 GCA_035557715.1 Gemmatimonadales bacterium | reverse complement strand
TTGGCCGGGCCCGTCCGCCTGGAGTCCCACCCGTGGATATCGCTGAGTTAAAGCAGAAGTCGGTCGCCGAACTGCACACGCTGGCCGAGCAGTTGAACATCACCAATTATTCCGGCCTTCGAAAGCAGGATCTGATCTTCCGCATCGAGCAGTCGCTGCTCGACTCCGATACGGTCATCCGAGGCGAGGGGGTGCTGGAGATCCTGCCCGAGGGCTACGGCTTCCTCCGAAGCCAGGACTGGAACTACCTCTACGGGCCGGATGACATCTACGTCTCGCCCAGCCAGATCAAGCGCTTCGATCTCCGCACCGGCGATACGGTCATGGGGCAGGTTCGTCCGCCAAAGGAGGGCGAGCGGTATCTGGCCCTGCTCAAGGTCGAGCAGGTCAACTTCGAAGAACCGGAGAAAACCAAGCACCGGATCGCCTTCGACAACCTGCGCCCCAGGTACCCGGACTCCCGCATTCGGCTGGAGCGCAAGAACGGCGACCTTTCGATGCGGGTGGTGGATCTGCTCTCGCCGCTCGGCAAGGGCCAGCGCGCGCTGATCGTGGCGCCACCCAAAGCCGGCAAGACGATCCTGATGCAGAAGCTGGCCAACGCCATCAGCGAGAACCACCCCGAGATCGTGCTCATCGTGCTGCTGATCGATGAGCGGCCGGAAGAAGTCACCGATATGGAAGAGAACGTGAAGGCGGAGGTCATCTCCTCCACCTTCGACGAGCCCGCAGACCGACACGTCCAGGTAGCCGACATGGTCATCGAGAAGTCCAAGCGGCTGGTGGAGCATGGACGGGATGTGGTCATCCTGCTCGACTCGATTACCCGCCTCGCGCGGGCCCACAACGTGGTCGTGCCGCACTCTGGGAAGATTCTCTCCGGCGGCGTGGACGCCAATGCCCTGCAGAAGCCGAAACGGTTCTTCGGCGCGGCCCGCAACATCGACAAGGGCGGCAGCCTCACTATCATCGCGACCGCACTGGTCGACACCGGGAGCCGGATGGACGAGGTCATCTTCGAGGAGTTCAAGGGCACCGGTAACTCGGAGTTGGTCCTCGACCGCCGGCTGGCCGACCGCCGGATCTACCCTGCCATCGACATCCAGAAGACCTCCACCCGTAAGGAAGAGCTCCTGATGGACAAGGACGAGCTCAACCGGGTCTACCTGCTGCGCAACTTCCTCGCCGACATGCCGCCGGTCGAAGCCCTCGAGTTTCTGCTGGAGCGCATGAAGCGCACGAAGAACAACAAGGAGTTCTTCGCGACCATGGCGCAGTAGGCCCGCAACAGGTTGCGGGCCGACCAGGTCATGTCGCTCCCCACCGCCGGCCGCCTGCTCGCCCTGGATTGGGGTGAGCTCCGGATCGGCCTCGCCCTCAGCGACGAGTCCCAGGTGCTCGCCACCCCGCTCGACACCTTGCAGCGTCGGGAGGGTAAGCGCCTGCCGATGCCCCGCCTGCTCGAGCTCGTCGGCCTGCACCATCCGGTCGGAGTCGTCGTTGGACTTCCGCTTTCTCTCGAAGGCACCGAGGGCGACAGCGCGATTGCGGCCCGGGAGATGGCAACCACCGTCGCTCGCCGCACCGGGCTGCCGCTGGAGTTCTGGGATGAGCGCATGAGCACGGCCCGGGCTCTTGCCGCCATCCGGGAGCAGGGAGGGTCTACCCGCGGCCGCAAGGCGGATGTCGATGCCCTGGCCGCAGCGGTCCTGCTCCAGCATTTCCTCGATGCTCGCAGGAAGAGGGCCGAAATGGCGGACGAGGCGGAAAGGGCGGAAGGGACGGAAGAGCACCAGAGGGGGCCGGAATTGTGAGAAGCGTGCAATCTTTTGGGGCTCAGAGGGTTCACCGTTTTATTTTTTCCGCTCTTTCCGCCCTGACCGCCTGCGGTACTTCCGCCAAGCCCGCCCGCGTGATCCTGCCGGCCGGAGCTTCCTTCTCAGCGGTAACCGACAGCCTCAAGGCACATGGGGTCATCACCCACCCGGCTTCGTTCAAGCTACTGGCTCGAGTGCGTGGGGTAGATCGTTCGGTACATTCTGGCGTGTACGAGTTCCCCGCGGGTACCTCGCCGCTCAAGGTCCTGACGATGCTATCGCGCGGGCAAAAGGCGGCTCTGCGATTCACCGTTCCCGAAGGCCTCACTATACCGGAGGTGGCGGCGCTGGCCAGGGAAAAACTCGGCATCCCCCCTGATTCGTTCGTTGTCGCGGCGCGGGACAGCAGCGCCGCCACCGCGTTGCTGGGAACACGAATGCAGTCCTTTGAGGGGTTCCTGCGTCCGGAGACGTATCTGCTGCCCGCGGACATCAAGGCGCGCGAGCTGGTCCGGGTGATGGCGGAGGGCTTCAAGGCCGAGTGGACGCCGGCGTGGGATGCGCGCCTGGACACACTGAAGATGACCCGCCTCGCGCTGGTTACGCTGGCTTCGATTGTCGAAGGAGAGGCACGGGCCGACGAAGAACGGGAGACGATTGCCGGGGTCTACCACAACCGGCTGCGGATCGGGATGCCGCTGCAGGCCGATCCTACGGTGCAGTACGCCATCATGCTGAAACGAGGGAAACGGAAGCCCCGCCTCTTCGTCAAGGACTACCAGATCGCGTCACCCTACAACACCTACCTGAATCGCGGCTTGCCCCCCGCACCGGTGAACTCACCCGGCCGCCGGAGCATTGAAGCGACGCTCTACCCAGCCGATGTGCGCTATTTGTATTTCGTCGCCGAAGAGGATGGGCATCATGTCTTCTCCCGGACGTACAACGAACATCTCCGAGCTATTCGGACGATCAGGCGGGGCAGCGGGACAGCGGGGCAGCGGGACAGTTCGAACAGCAGTCGGAGGCGATAACTGGAAACCAGTTGGTCCGGTACCTTCGGTTGCGAGTCGGGCGTCTACCGCCCCGCCGCCCCACTGCCCAGCTGCCTCACGTACCCTCTCGTCGCATCCTCCACGTCCCCCGCTCCCAGTATCCCAGACACCACGGCCACTCCCGTCCCGCCGGCCCGCAGAATCACCGGAACGTCCTCCGGAGTCACCCCGCCGATCGCGAGGACGGGTCTGCCCCCCGCAAGACGGCGCAGCCGGTCGAAGCCATCGGGGCCCAGCCCGATGCCCGCATCCCCCTTAGTCCCCGTCGCTCGCCAGGGCCCGATGCCCCAATAATCGGCGTCACCAGCCCTGGCCGCCTCCGCCTCGCTACCAACCGATGCGCCCACCACGAATCCCGGCGGCGCGATCCGGCGTGCGAGGCCGACCGGCATGTCGTCGGGACCGAGATGGACCCCGGCCGCGCCGGCGGCTATGGCCACATCCGGCCGGTCGTTGACCAGGACAGGAATGCGGAGCGCCTGCACCAGCCGGCGGACCAACTGCGCCAGATCCCGGGCGGTTGCCCCCTTGAGACGGAGCTGCACCGAAGTGGCACCGCCCCGCTCCGCCGCTTGCGCCAGCGAGACGAGGTCTCGTCCGCGGAGCAATCGGTCATCGGTGACGAGCATGAGGCGAACGAGTTGCGCTAAATTATCTCCCATGCCACCCTCAGTTCGACTTCACGGAATCCGGGGCGCCACCACCGTGGCCCGCAACGATTCGGCTGAGATACTTGCGGCCACGGATGAGCTGCTCCGGACCCTGATCGAGGCCAACGAGCTGCAGCCGGACGACATCGTCAGCGGACTTTTCACCGTGACGAACGATCTGGATGCGGCCTTTCCCGCGCGTGCCGCCGAGGAATTCGGCTGGAACATCGTGGCGCTCCTCCATGCCACGGAGATCCCGGTGCCGGGATCGCTGCCCAGGTGCATTCGCCTCCTGGTGCACGCCTACACTGCCCGGAGCCGGGCGGAAATCAAGCATTGCTACCTTCGCGGAGCCACCGCGCTCCGCCCCGACCGAGCGTGACCGAGATCAGGGTCACTCCGCGCGGCGCCGAGCGCTGGGTGCGGGGCCATCCCTGGATCTATCGCAGCGAGGTGACCGGCGGGCCTGCCGCGCCGGGCGTGGTGCCGGTGCACGACTCGCGAGGGCGTTTCATCGGCCAGGCACTCTACTCTCCCAAATCCGAAATCCGGCTCCGGCTATTGGAGCGTACCGACCGGGCCATCGACCGGCAGTGGTGGGCCGAGCATCTTGCCGCTTGCGCCACCCATCGGGAGGGAATCGACGCCACCGCCTACCGGCTCGTGCACGGCGAGGGTGACGGTATCCCGTCGCTCGTGGTGGATCGCTACGATCGCTGGCTCGTGGTCCAGGTCCTGTCGGCAGGCCTGGAGACCATGCGGGAAGCGATCGTGGCTGCCCTGACCGAACTGTTTCAGCCCGAAGGGATTCTGCTCCGTAACGACGCTCCAGCGCGGCGGCGCGAAGGACTGCCGCCGGAGCCGCTCGAGGCGCACGGAGCGGTGCCCCGGGAAATCCAGGTACGGGAAGGACAGGCGCTGTACCTGGCAGCCCCTTGGGACGGTCAGAAAACCGGCGCCTTCCTCGATCAACGACCCAATCGCCTGCTCGCGGGCCAGCTCATGCCCGAAGCCGGACGAGCGCTCGACTGCTTTTCCTATCACGGCTCCTTCGCTCTTCACCTGGCCCGCGGTGCCGGCAGTGTGCTGGCGCTGGACCTGAGCCAGGAGGCGCTGGATCGCGGCGCCGCCAATGCCGCGCTCAATGGCCTTACCAATATTGACTGGCGCAAAGCCGATGTGTTCGAGACGCTGCGGCAGCTCGAGCGGGCTCGGGAGCGATTCGACTTCATAGTTCTCGACCCGCCGGCTTTTGCCAAGTCCCGGGCCACGGTTCCTGACGCCCTTCGAGGTTATCGCGAGATCAATCTTCGGGCGATGCGGATTCTCGCGCCCGGCGGCACCCTGCTCACCGCCTCCTGCTCCTTTCACGTGCACCTGCCACAGTTCCTCGGCATGCTCACCGAATCCGCGGGCGACAGCGGCCGCCGCATCACCCTACAGCAGGTACTCGGACAGGGCGTGGATCATCCCGAAGTGCTGACGATTCCGGAGACGGGGTATCTGAAGGGGGCGGTGGTGAAGGCAGCTGGGAGCTAGGAGCTCTCTAGCTCCCGGCTTCCCAAAAATCGTTGACTCTCCAGACCACGACGGCCAACTTCTATCAATGCTCAGCCTGGGAGCCTCTGGGGACAAGTCGTTGCGGGTCCGCCGGGTCCTTGGCGGAATCCTCCTCGCCAACATCGTCGTTGTCATCGTAAAGTTCGCAGTCGGGTTCGACACCAACTCGCTGGCCGTATTCGGTGACGCCCTCCAGTCGTCGGTGGATGCGGTCAATAATCTGTTCGCGCTATTTGTCGTTCGGGTGGCTTCGAAGGCTCCCGACGAGGATCATCCCTATGGGCATGCCAAGTTCGAGACGCTCGGGGCCCTGCTCATCGCGCTCTTGCTTGCCCTCTCGATTTTCGAGCTGGTGCGTGGGGCGATCGCCCGGCTGGTCACGGGGGTACCGCTGGTGAATGTGTCCAACACCGCACTCGCCCTCCTCGGGTTCAGCCTGGCGGTGAACATCGGGGTGGTGTGGTTCGAGACCCGAGCGGGCAAACGACTCAACAGCGACATTCTCCTCGCCGACGCGCTCCATACCCGCACCGATGTCTTCATCACCCTCGGCGTACTCACCGGCCTGGCGCTCGCCCGCGCGGGTCTGGCCTGGGCCGATCCAGCCCTCGCGCTGATCGTGGCGGTGCTGGTGGGCCGGGCAGGCTATCTGATCCTCCGTCGCTCGATCCCCAGTCTGGTTGACGAGCGGGCCTTCGATCAGGCCACCATCCGGCAGGAGGCCGAGGGAGTAAGTGGAGTCAGGTCGGCGTACGCCATCCGGTCACGCCGGGCCGGCGACCACCGCTTCGCCGAGCTGACCATTGCCGTAGACGGTCAGTCCAATGTCGCCAACGCCCACCGCATCGCCGACCAGGTCGAGGATCGCCTGCGCGACAGCCTCCAGCTCGACGAAGTGACGGTGCACGTCGAGCCATGCTGAGCGCCACCGAGGTCCGTCCTGCCCACCGGCGCCGCCGCTCGCCCTACTCGGACAAGCAGCATTACCAGGAGTACATCCTCCAGCGCATCGAGGGCTACAAGAATTCGATCGGCCGCGACGAGCTGCTCCGGCTGGGCGACGAAGCCGCATCGGAGCTGCAAGCGAACTCCGAGGGTCAGTTCGTGCTGACCGAGGTCCTGATGCTCGAATCGGTGGACCGCCTCATCATGAAGCGGCTCTCCCTGCGGCCTTACCGTCGGTGGCGGCAGCAGTTTATCAGGTTACGCGCCGCCCAGCGAATGCCGACCCATTGGGGTCTCGAGCCCCACTGTCCCCTCGCTCCGCTGCTCGCTCGGCTCGAGCCGGAGGACACTGCCCTCGTGGTCGGAACGGAGGCGGCGCCCACGACCTACCTGCTGGCCGCGTATGATGCCGCGGTAACATTCATTGCGGGGGACCTGGGCTGCGTAGAGCGGGTGGAGTCCCGGATGGCGGCTGAGGCGCTGGCCAGCCTCTTCGAGAGCTATGTCGCCCAGTTGGACCAGGCGCTGCCGGAATTCCTGAGCTTCGTATCCGGCGTAGACATCGTGGTGCTCGACCCGTGCGTCCTGGTAGACCTGTCTGCTGCGGACCGGGTCGGGCTGGTCGAGGATCTCCAGGCACGAAGCCGGCCGGGCGGCATCCACGTCCTGCTGCCGACCTGCAAGGCAATCTCACGCGACGCACTTCGCTCGATGTACCAGGGATGGACTCAGGAAGAAGACGCCAAGCGGCGGCGGCGGCCCGGAGAAAGTCGCCGACAGGATGGGTTGATCCTCTGCAAGCCCGCGTGTCCACCCGACACGGCCTGACGCTCGATCTCCCGAGTCCAAGCGACACGCGCAGCTAAGCGCATCCCCGCAACACCTTGTCGGCATTCCAGTTGGACCACAGACCCCAGCGGCACGAACGGTGCACCTCTCCCGGAGCGAGCAGGCTATTCCCCCGTGTGTGAGGAGCAACCCGTGGCCACTCTTCCGTTGTCTGCCCCGTCGGAACCTCGCGGCATCGTGATCAGGAGCGGAGCCCCCGCGCCCAAGCCGGTGCGGTTCTGGGCCTATCTGTGGGCCACCGACGATGAAGACACCATGGATCAGCACTGGCACCAGCGGGTCCCCTCAGAGCACGCCGCCTAGGCCCGCACGGCCGTGCGGACCGTCGGCGAAACGCCCCCGGACTTCGGTCCGGGGGTGTTTGTATTTTCAGTTGCCGGCCGCAAGTCACCAGTCGTCTAGTCGCCACTCACTGACTCGTGACTCATGCAAACCCCTTGCACCACATCAATTTCCCGTCTAAACTCGAATTAGCTCACTCCTTACCCAGCCCGGTTGCTCATGCCGACCCTGACTCTGAACGGTAAGTCTGTCTCCTTCCAGCCTGGGGAGACAATCCTCGAGGCCGCGCGTACGGTCGGCGTCGACATCCCCACGCTCTGTTGGTACCCGAAGCTGCCGATCGTGGGCAACTGCCGGATCTGCCTGGTGTCGGTCGAGGGACAAAACAAGCTGATGCCGGCCTGCGCCACACCGGCCACCGACGGCATGGTGGTGGATGTGGAGTCACCGCCGGCGGTGGAGAACCGGCGGAGCGTGCTTGACTTCCTCCTGGAGCGCTATCCGGGCGAGCACCTCGCGAATGGAGGCAGGGAGCATCCGCGCAACGAGTTCGAGCGCTACGTCGTGCAGTACGACGTGCCGGTCCGCACTCATCACGATCTGCCGCTCCGCACCGGTGACGAGCGTCCCGGCGACGTGATGATCCAGCACGACATGAGCACCTGCATCCTCTGCACCCGGTGTGTTCGGGCCTGTGAAGACATCCAGGAAGTCGGTGTGCTCGACGTCGGCCTGCGGGGTGAGCACACGCAGATCATCGTCGGTGGTGACGGTGACCCCGACCATGCCGGCTGCACCTGGTGCGGCGAATGCGTTCGTGTCTGTCCCACCGGAGCGATTTTCGAGTTCATCCCCAAGCAGCGGTTCGGTGCCGAGGCGCTCCGCACTCCCGACAAGGTGGCGCGGTCGGTCTGTCCCTACTGTGCGGTGGGATGCCAGCTCGATCTCCATGTCAAAGACGACACCTTGATGCGGGTGACCTCGCCCTGGATCGAAGAGGATACGCCCAACCAGGGCTCCACCTGCGTCAAAGGCCGCTTCGGGTACGACTTTACGCAGCACCGCGATCGGTTGACTGCCCCGCTGATCCGCAAGGGCTGGATGTGCCAGGACGGGCAATGGACCTGGACCGGCGAATGGCCACGGCACCGCGAAGGGCCCTGGCTGACCATCGAAGAGATGGGCGACAAGAAGAAGCCCCGTCCGCCGCTGCGGCAGATCGGAAAGCCGCCGCTGACCGGGCTACCGCCCAGCGAGGACGACGTTCGGGATCGGGTGGCCACTCCGGCGGGGTGGTACAGCGCCTTTCGCGAGGCCACCTGGGATGAGGCGCTGAGCCTGGCCGCGCAGCAGATCCTCCGCATCAGGGACCAGCACGGGCCCCAAGCGCTCGGCGCGCTCTCCTCGGCCAAGTGCACCAACGAGGACAACTACGCCTTCATGCGGATGGTGCGTGGCGCCTTCCGGACCAACAGCGTAGACCACTGTACCCGGCTCTGCCACTCGACCTCGGTTTCCGCCATGAACCGCGCGCTCAACACGGCGGCAGCGTCCGGCTCGATGCGGGAGATCGAGGAGGCGTGTGACGTCATCTTCATCGCCGGGGCGAATACCACCGAGTCCCATCCCGTGTTCGGCGCGCTGATCAAGCGGGCCGTAGCCCGCGGCGCCAAGCTCATTGTGGCTGACGTCAGAAAAGTCGAGCTCGCCAAGCTGGCGGATATTCACCTCCAGATGACGCCGGGCTCCGACGTGGCGCTGTTTAACAGCATGCTGCGCCACATCATCGAGACCGGGCTCACCGATCCCAGGTTCATCAGCGAGCGCACTCGTGAGTTCGAGAAGGTGAAGGCGGCCGTCGCTCCCTACACGCTGGAGATGGGTCAGAAGATCACCGGCATCCCCGCCGCTACGATTCGCCAGGCCGCGGAGATGTACGCCCGCGGTCCGCGCACCTCCACGCTCTGGGCCATGGGTCTGACCCAGCACGCCACCGGCACCGACATCGTCGCCAGCCTGCTCAACCTGCTCCTCGCCTGTGGAATGATCGGGAAGTGGGGTGCGCAAATGATGCCGATCCGGGGCCAGAACAACGTGCAGGGGGCCAGCGACGTGGGTGCGATTCCCTTCGCCTACACCGACTATCGTCCCGTCACCGATCCGGCCAATCGTGCGGAGTATGCCCGCGCGTGGGGGGTGCCCGAGGACTCGCTCTCCCTCGAGCATGGGATGATGGTGACCGAGATGACCCGGGACGACAGTCCGATTCGCGGACTCTACGTCATGGGCGAAAACCCGGTGATTTCGGATCCCAACATCGCACACGCCGAGGAGTGGGTCCGCGGCCTCGAGTTCCTGGCGGTACAGGATCTCTTCCTTACCGAGACCGCCCGCTGGGCCGACGTGGTGTTCCCCGGCTCCTCCTTCGCCGAGAAGTCGGGCACCTATGCCAATACCGAGCGCCGGATTCAGCTGGCCGAGGCGGCGCTCGATCCTCCAGGCGATGCGCGCCGCGACCTGGATATTCTCATGGAGCTGAGCAATCGCATGGGCCTCAAGACCACCTGGTCCGGCCCCGAAGACGTGATGCGGGAGATCGCGGCGGTCACCCCATCCTGGCGCGGAGTCACCTATGCCGGACTCAAGGGAAAGGGACTGCAGTACCCGGTGCTGACGCCCGAATCGAAGGGTACCGCATTCCTCTTCAACGAATCATTCCCTACTGCCGACGGTCGCGCCCTGTTTGTTCCGGTCGAGTACGTCGCGCCGGAAGAGCTGCCGGATGCCGAGTACCCATTCGTGATGAACACCGGCCGTCAGATGTATCACTGGCACACCGGTACCATGAGCCGGCGCTCGACGGGGCTCGATTCCCGGGAGCCGACGCCGGTTGTGGACATCAACCCGAGAGACGCGATGGAGCTCGGCGTCTCCGAGGGCGACACTGTGCGGGTCAGCTCCCGGCGAGGCTCGATGCTCATCGGCGCCCGGCTCTCCGACCGCCAGGCCCGGGGACAGATCTTCATCCCCTTCCACTTCCGGGAAGCCGCAGCCAACCTGCTCACCAATCCACGGCTCGACCCCTACGCCAAGATCGCGGAGTTCAAGATCAGCGCAGTACGGGTGGAGGCGGTGACTCCAGTCTTCGCGGATTGACCTGGGAGTGGGTGACACCCAGACTCGCTGACCCGCTGCCCCGCTGCCCCACTATATTCTCCCCGTCCTAACCCTGAGTCCCCATGCGCGCGTTGGTCAAAGAATCAGCCGGGCCGGGCATCGTCCTGCGTGAGGTACCCATTCCCACCTGCGGGCCTAGCGATGCGCTGATCCGGGTACACCACGCCGGTGTATGCGGGACCGACCTGCACATCTGGGAGTGGGACAGCTGGGCCAGCGGCCGGATCAAGCCACCGGTTATCGTGGGTCACGAGTTTGCGGGAGAGATCACCCAGCTCGGCCGGGACGCCGCCGCGGCCGGCCTGCTCGCCGTCGGTGACCTGGTCACGGCCGAAGGACATGTCGTCTGCGGCCACTGCCTTCAGTGCCGTCTGGGCGCCGCCCATCTGTGCCGCCGGACCCAGATCATCGGGGTCGATCGCGATGGCGCCTTCGCCGACTATATCGCCATGCCGGTCTCCAACGTCATGAAGCTCGACGGCATCCCCACCGAAATCGGCGCCATCATGGATCCGATGGGCAACGCGGTGCACACCGTGCTGGAGGCCGAAGTGCCGGGGAGTACCGTGCTGGTGATCGGTTGTGGGCCCATCGGGTGCTTTGCGGTCGGTGTGGCCCGGGCAGCGGGTGCATCGCTGGTCATCGCCAGCGACTACAACACCAAGCGGCTTGATCTGGCACGGGCTATGGGTGCCCAGGTTACGATCGATCCCGGCACCGAGGACGTAGTGGCCCGGGTCCACGAGCTCACCGCCGGTGACGGCGTCGATCTGGTGTGTGAAATGAGTGGGCACCCGAGCGGTCATGCCCAGGCACTGGCCGCGGCGCGGATGGGCGGAAGGATCAATTTGCTGGGTACCCCCAACCGCACCACGGAGGTGGACTTTGCCCGCGACGTGATCTTCAAGGGCCTCACGCTCTACGGAGTCACCGGCCGGAAGATGTACGCCACCTGGCACCAGATGCGGCGCTTCCTCCGGGCGGGGCAGCTCGACCCGCGGCCCGTCATCACTCATCGCTTCCCGCTGGAGCGCCTCGCCGAGGCGATTCAGGTCATCAAGGACGGCCAGGCCGGGAAGGTGATCCTGGAGGTCTGCGCGTGACCAACCCGCTCGAGCACCGGATCGCTCCCGAGCTGGAGCAGTTTATCCGCGATGGCACCTACAAGCGGCTCAACTTCCTGGAGAGCCCCCAGGCGGCGCGGGTGCAGATGGAGGGCCGGGGCGAGGTCATCATTCTCTCCTCCAACAACTACCTCGGGCTCGCCAATGAGCCGAGCGTGGTTGCCGCCGGCAAGGCAGCGCTCGACAGCTTCGGCGCCGGCACCGCGTCGGTGCGGTTCATCTGCGGGACCTTCACCATCCACCGTGCGCTCGAGGCTGCCTGTGCTCGGCTGGTCGGTACCCCCGCGTCGCTCAGCTTCGGGAGCTGCTGGAACGCCAACGAAGCCGTGCCGGGCACGTTACTTACCGAGAACGACCTCATTATCAGCGACCAGCTGAACCACGCTTCGATCATTGACGGGGTTCGGCTGGCCAAGGCAATCACCAAGTGCCAGACCGCGGTCTACCAGCACGGCGATCTCACCGACCTCGATGCCAAACTCACCGCCGCCAAAGATCGCCGGGTCAAGATGGTGGTTACCGATGGAGTTTTCTCCATGGAAGGGGCGATCGCCAAGCTTCCCGACCTGATCGAGCTCTGTCGCAGGCACCAGGCGGTCCTGGTGGTGGACGACTCTCACGCAACCGGGGTGCTGGGAAAGAATGGCCGGGGAACGGCGGAGCATTTCGGGCTGGTGGGTGAGGTGGATATCATCACCTCGACCCTGGGCAAGGCCCTCGGTGGCGCGGCCGGTGGGTTCGTGGCGGCCTCGGCCGCGGTGTCAGACTACCTGACCCAGCGGGCTCGGCCCCAACTCTTCAGCAACGCGTTGCCGCCCACGGTGGCAGCCAGTTCGCTGGCAAGCATCGAGTTCCTCGAGGCCCATCCCGAGCGCGTAGCAGGACTCCGCGAGAACGCACGGTATTTTCGCGACCAACTGCTCGAGCTCGGCTTCAAGCCGCTTCCGGGCGAGACCCCGATCATCCCCGTCATCCTGGGCGAGACCGCCGCTGCGATCCGCATGAGCGACCTCCTCCTGGCCGAAGGTGTCTTCGTCACCGGGTTCGGCTATCCGGTCGTCCCTCAGGGTCAGGCCCGGGTCCGGTGCCAGATATCCGCCACTCACACCAGAGAAGACCTGGATCAGGCCCTCGCGGCATTCCGGAAGGTAGGGCGGCAGCTTCAATTGATTTGAGAGGTAAGCCCTATACCCTCGACCTCCTCCAGACAGGCCCGGTCCTTGCACTTCTCCCTCTCGCAACGGTCGGGGAAGGGTTGGCCGACATGACTCAAGTCGTTGTCAGCTAACAGCATATACGAGGCCTCCTGGCTCGGGCTCCACTTCCCTCCCGCGTATTCCAGCATGAGTTCCCGCATTTTAACGTACCGTGCGAGGTAGCCCGGTAAGCATCAGAATGGTTCTGGTGCGGACACCTTTCGGAGGCAGTCTGATGCGCATGGTCACCCTAAGCATTCCGGTCGTGCTGGCCCTTTGCCTTGGGGCGGCCAACCTCTCGGCGCAACAGCAGCCGGGCAACGGCACTTTCCAATGGTATGTCGGCGGCCATGGTGGCATCCTGAACTTCGCGACGTCGGCTCAGGGCCGATCCACGATCCCACTGGGTGGCGCTCACCTCCTGGTCACCGCACGGCGGACCGGGCTACTGCTCTCCGTTGAACAGGGGTTCGGATCCAACGAGCCCGGCGTGTTCACCGCGCAGGCGATCGACAGCGTCGGCAATCTCACCAGTGAGGGGCAGGTTGCGGCGACCTTCGACTACGTTCGGAAATATTCCGCGATGTTAATGGCCTTCCCGATCCGGGGGCCCGCAACTCCGTACTTTGGAGTCGGAGTAGGCATCATGCATACCGGCGGCAACACTCCGGATGACGACCTCACCGCGCAGATGGGCAGCTCAGGGTTCGGTTCTCTGCTTGGCGGCCTCAATTTCCGGGTGAGCCGGCTCAGCGCCTTCGGCCAATACGAGGTCACCACCTCACCTGGCACGCGCCGGGCCTCCGCGACCTTCTCCAACGGTTCGAAGATCCAGACCTTCGGAAGCCTGCTGCGCGGTCCGACCCACACCTTCACCGCGGGTCTCCGATTCGGTCTCGGCAATGCCAAGGAGAGATCGATCGGCGGCGGTTACTGATTCAGGCGGATGGAACGATCAACGGGCGGGGGGTCTTCGAGATCCCCCGCCCGTTTCTTTGCGTGATGTCCAGCGTGACCCGGCCACACAAAAGCGAAGCGGCCAGTCCGCCGCCTTGGTAATTCCAATTCTCGGCGTGGCGCTCACCGCGACCTGCTCTATCGCGGTTGGACGCCTGACCAGGACCGCGCTGCCGAGCATCCTGCTCCCGTCCAGGTCCCGAGTGATCCTCAGGGCCTGGGTCAGCTTACCCGGCCCGGAGCAGAGCTCGCGATCGGTGACTCCACCCCGGCGCCGGCGCATGATCTCGACTCCATCGAGCGGCTCCAGTGCCCGAAGCAGGACGGCGCTGGCCAGCCCGGGGCGCTGGCAGACCAGGTTGGCGCACCAGTGCATCCCGTAGGACAAGTAGACGTACCAGGAGCCTGGCGGGCCGAACAACGCCTCGTTGCGAGCGTTGCGCCGGTGCAGGTAGCCGTGCGATGCCGGATCGTCGTAGCCGAGGTAGGCTTCGGTCTCCACGATCCTGCCCTCGGTGACCTCTCCTCCCACCGAAGACACCACCACCATACCAAGCAGCTCCGCGGCTACGATCTCGGCGGGGCGCCTGAAAAAAGCGACGGGCAGCGTGGCTGCCCGTCGGAGGTGCGTCATTCCGGTTTCTTCCGGGGGCGGGCTCGCGGTCGTTTGGGAGGCGCCGGCGCTGCGCTCTCGTCGACCTCGGCCGGACTGGATTGTGCTGGTGTCGCCGTGACCCGCTTCCGGCGCGCTGGCGCCCGCCGCTTCGGCTTGGTCGGGGCTTCAGTTTCAGCTTCAACTGATGCCAGCTCGGCTGGCGGAGCCAACAGCTCCGGCTCGGCAAAGGGCTCGATGCTCACCATCCCCACGCGGGGGATGTCGGCTGCTCGCATCGGCCCGCGAGAGCCCCGACGGAACCGAAGCCCAAGTCGCTGGCCGTTCTCCCGAGTCCCCGACGAGACGGGCTCGGCGGCCGGGGCCTCGCCACCAGCCGCAGGCGCGTCCGTTGATTCCTCGCGAGGAGCGGGCGGCAGCTGGGGACGCGAGGACGAGCGCTGGAGCGCAATCTCGTAGTCGTCGTCGCCCACCTTCCGTACATCCGCCACCTCGGCATCGTTGGCCTGCCGCAGCAGCCGTTGGAACCGGGCGGCGTCGAGCAACGGGTCCTCCCGGCCGTTCATGGCAACCATCCGAAGGCGAAGCGCTTCCTGTCCCACCGGCGAGCGAAACTCCGACAGGGCCTGCGACATGAGCTGGAAGGCCCGGGCCAGAGTCAGGGCCGGATCGCCACGCTCTTCCCGAACCGGGCGTTGGGACGGCGATTCCCGCCCTCCCTCAGACGTGCGACCGCGAGTGGCCCCACCTTCCCGGGCACCGGTACGCTCGCGTCCGCCGCGTCCCCGCCGTCCACGTCCGCGCCGGGCCCCGTCGTCACGACTTCTTCCCCCACTCGACGCGGGCTCTTCGCGGCCAGCCTCGACGGGAGCCCGTGTCCGCGCGGCCGGCGTCGCTGCGGCGGAGATCGGCGGTGCCACCGAGCCTGGACCCACCTCGTACTGGCCGTTGTCCAGTTTGGTCAACTGGACGATTCCCTTCTGTCCGGCTTCGATCACGAACTTGCTGAAACGGTTGAACCCGGCGTTCCGCTCATCGAAGTTGGAATCGATCTGCTGCATGACCTGCTTGAGCCGGTCGGAGCGCATGACGTCGCCGTTGCGAGCCATCTGGGCCACTGCTTCGGCGGCAAGCTCCCACGGGTCTCGCTGAGTGGACGGCGTGTCGACCTCTTTGGTCAGGCCGGCCAGGTCGTTGTACGAGTAGTACTCGTCGCAGTTCTGGATCAGGAGATCGCTGGCCGACTCCCGAATGCCAACCCCGATGACGTACTTCCCGTACTCCTTCAGCTTGATCACCATGGTCGAGAAGTCGCTGTCCCCGGAGAGCAGAATGAACATTCCGATCTCGGGCCGGGTAAACACCAGCTCGATGGCATCGATGGCCAGGCGGATGTCGGTCGCGTTCTTCTTGCTCGAGCCGAAGGCCGGCGCGAAGATGAGGTCGATCGAGGATTCCGACAGGGGGACGATGTACTGGGGATAGCGGCGCCAGTCGGCATAGGCGCGCTGGACCGCAACCTTGCCCTTGATGATGTCGCTGTTGAGGAGAGTGCGGAGCTCCTTGGTCAGGTCCTTCTGGATGCCAAGGGTGACGTTGTCGAAGTCGATGAGTAGGGCAGCGTGCGGGGCATGTACTGGGGGCTGGCTGAGATGCCGGCCCGGTCGAATCAGCGGTCGATTCACGTAGCGCTCGGTTCCGGGTCCACTGCCTCCGCGCGCCCCCTCGTCGCGCCTGGCCGGACCCGGTGAGCGGCAGGGCGTCGAGGAAGCCCACGAGGTCGAGGGACCGTTTGTGGGAGGCCCGCTCCCGGCCCTGCGGCTGTCCGCCGCTGAGGCTGATAGAGCGAACCAGGATCGTGCCAGCCACCGCCACCGTTGCCGCCGGAAAACGTCTACCGGGAGTGCGCCTCGTCGGCCGGGTCGCCGACGCGCGCCGTACTCACCGTGAGACCGGTCGGCCGGACTGTGGGCCCGACGGACGGCATCTCAGGAGGAGGCTAGCGCGCAAAATCTATCCAGACGGGCCGGGCGTTGGAAGGGCGAGGTCAGGACCGGCGTCACCCGAACTGCGGCTCGCCAGCGACGGGGAGATCGAGAACGAAGTAGAACCGGGTGCCATATCCGGGGGAGGTATCCACCTGCATAACGGAGCCCATCGCCTCGACCAGCTTCCGGCAGATTGAGAGCCCCAGGCCCGATCCGGAGAAGGCGTATTCGCCCGGCTTCTGGCGGCGCCGGAAGGGCTCGAACAGGGTGGCCATGGACTGCGGCGGAATACCCCGCCCGGTGTCGCGGACCGAGAACTCTATGGACCGGGGGCCGCGCTGGGCGGCGGTCACCTCGACGAAGCCCTCACCGGTGAACTTCAGCGCATTGGTGGTCAGGTTGAGCAGCACCCGGCTCAGCGCCACCGGATGGCCGATACGGAAGTCGGTCTCTGGCACGGTCAGCCGGACGGTGAGGTTTTTCTCCTCCGCAATCGGTTGGATGATGTCTCTCACCGATTCCAGAATGTCGGTGACCGAGAACGGAATCGGATCCAGGTCCACCAACCGGTCGCCACCCCGGGCCAACTCGATGACGTCGCTCGCCACTGAGCTGAGACCGAAGGCGGCGCTGTAGATGAGCCCGAGCTGGCGCTCCTGGACCGCGGTGACGGGGCCGCTGCGGCCCCGCTGCAGGGTCTCGGCCAGAAATAGAATCGAGGTGAGTGGCGAGCGAAGATCGTGCGCTACTTCCACCACCAGCTCGAGACCGTCCGGGGAAGAGAGGCGGTCGGTGAAGTGCTGAGCCCAGTCGGCTTCGAGGTGAACGCCCACCCGTTCCAGGGCATGGAGAATCTGGAGCAGCTGTCCCGGATCGGGCGCCGGCAGGGCCCGGGCCCGCTCCACAAAGGCCGTGCGGATGAGCCCGAGCCAGCGGCGGGAGAGGGCGTTGCGGGGCACCGCACCGGTTTCGGCCGGCAGGCCGGCGACTTCCTGTCTGATCACCCGGCACAGCTGGGCGAGATGCGCGGTAGCTTCTTCGGCACCGGAGGCATCCTGAATGACCCGTTCCCACTCGGCCTCGGCCCACAGCACCGACTCGCGGAGCGTATCCCAGAGAGCCGGCGCCACCGAGCCTGGGGTCGGCCCGTCTGGATCCCAGACCCGGGCGCCACCGGCGGCGTCCTGGTTGGGTCGGCGACGCTCACCAGCCAGGCCGGTCAGGACGCTCTCAGGTATCACGCGGATCCCGGGGTCTCATCTCTCTGGAACTCATGCTTATCCATCAGCCGGTACAGGGTGGTACGGTCGATGCTCGCCAGGCGCGCTGCCTTCGACATGTTTCCCCCGGCTCGGCTGATGAGACGAGCCAGATATTCCTTTTCGAACTGGACCACCACGCGGTCCTTCGCGGGATGATAAGCCTCGTCCATGACCCCCGGTGGAGTGACGCTTTCGGTGGGCCACTCGGCGCTATCGTCATAGACCGGGATGTCGTTCGGCTGAATGGTCTGGTCCGGCTCAGCCAACACCGCGACATGCTCGATGACATTCTGCAATTCCCGAACGTTGCCCCGCCACGGTCGGGAACGCAAGAAGCCGATGCTGGCCTCGCTCAACCGCGGAAGCCGGTCTCCCATCTGCCGGTGGCGCTGCCAGTAGTAAGTGAGGAAATGATTGGCCAGCAAGGGAATGTCTTCCAGCCGCTTGCGCAGCGGCGGGAGTTTGATAGGAACCACTCGCAGCCGGTAGAATAGGTCGCCGCGCAGGAGTCCCTGGTCCACCGCCTCCTGCGGCTCCCGATTGGTCGCGGAGATGAAGCGGACATCGACTACCGCGTCCTGCTGCTCGCTGCCGACCCGGCGCACCACGCCGTCCTGCACTACGCGGAGCAGCTTGGCCTGGAGCGGCATGGTCATTTCGGTCAGCTCGTCGAGGAAGAGGGTACCTCCGTTGGCGGTTTCAAGCAGCCCCGGCTTGTCCCGATCCGCCCCGGTGAAGGCACCCTTCTTGTGCCCGAACATCTCGGACTCCAGCAGCGGCTCGGGGAGCGCGGCACAGTTGATCGGCACCAGCGCCCGGCTCGCCCGCCGGCTGTTCTGGTGAATGAACTGGGCGATGACTTCCTTGCCGGTTCCGCTCTCACCACTGATGAAGACCGATGCGTCGGTGCCCGCGACCTTCCGCGCCAGATCCACCGCCTTACGGAACAGCGGCGAGATGCCGATCAGGGCGATCTTGTCGCTGTGCCCGTTCTGCCTCTGAAGCTGCACCCGCAGATCTTGAGTCTCCCGGGACATCATGACGGCATGGGAGGCCCGGCCGATCAGGACCTGGAGGTGGGTGGCTGAGAAGGGCTTGGGCAGATAGTCCCAGGCGCCGGCGCGGAGTGCCTCGATGCTGCTGGTTACACTGGGGTTACCGGTCATGACCACCACGATGGTGTCCTTGTAGGCCTCGAGCGTTGACTGCAGGATCTCGAGACCGGACACCTGTGACATGTACAGGTCTACCAGGATGATGTCGAACTTGCGGCGGCGGACCGTCTCCAGCGCCTCCTCGCCTCGACCGATCAGCGTCACATTGTAGCCATCCATCTGGAGCACGCTGGCGCAGCTCTCCCGGAGGGTGCGCTCGTCGTCCACCACCAGGACCCGGATACTGGCCTTGACTTCACTGGGAATGGAAAGGGGATCGCGGGCGGTGCTCTCGGAAGCGGATGGAATCTTCCGATCCTGCTGGATGAGGGGGTTAGCCATCCTTGCAAACTCCCGGGGGGGACCGCAGCGGCGGTCGGTTGGACTCAGACGCGGCCCCCAGCAGGAGCCGACCGACTGGGAACTTATTAACCAAGCGGGAGCCACCTAAGCGGCCCCCGGGAGCTTCCTACTAGTAACGTTTTTACCACAGAGTGACACAAAAGTCAAGCAGCTGCAGGGACGGAGCCACACCGGCGGGGCAGTTTGGGGCGCAAAATCGTGGGCTTAACCCTACAGTTGTTGCAGGTTAGGCCAGATGAATGGAGGCCTGGTCGAACCCTCGCACCTGTACCGACTCACCGTCCCGTTTGAGGTCGCGAAGTGCCGTGGTGGCGCGCAGTAGGAGCTCCACCGCGTCCACCGTGGACTCGGCAAAGTCGGGAACCGCGCAGTAGCCGGCCTGCACTCTGAGGGAACGCTCTCCGCCGCGGACGGGGACCGGGGATGATTCGATGCTCCCACCCAGCCTTCGGACCAGCCTCAATGCCCCCTCCGTGCCAGTGGCCGGAGCAATCACCGCAAACTCCGACTGCCCCAGGCGCCCGATGGCGTCGGAGGAGCGTCCCACCCGTTTCAGCAGCTGCCCAACCTGCTCGGCAATGCGCTGCACCTCCTCGTCGGGGGACACCCCAGCTCCTTCGGCCTCGGGTGCGAAGACCACGCACGCCAGCGGATCTCGCCTCCGGAACGCATCCGCGCCGATCTCGTGGGCACGGCGGGCCAGGCCCCGCATGTTATACAGGCCGGTGCTCGGATCCAGGAGACTCTCGTCGCGCAGGCTGTCGACTTCGCGTTTGCACTGAAGAAAGGTGGCCAGCTTGAGCAGAAGCGCCTCGCCGTCCACCGGCTGGCCAAGGAACTCCCACGCCCCAGCCCGATAGGCTTCGAGACGCTGCGTGCGCCCTGAAGGGCCCGAGGTGGTAATGATGATGGGAGTCGTTGCGCTGAACCGGGGGTCGCTGCGGAGCTGGCGGCAAACCTCGAACCCGTGTACGTCCGGCATCTGGGCGTCGAGGATGATGAGATCAGGCTGGGCAGTCCGGACCCTTTCGAGGGCCTGTTGGCCGGTATAGGCCCGGACCACAGAGTAGCCGCTCGGCCCCAGGATGCTTTCGAGTGACCGGGCCGACCATTCCTGATCGTTCGCGATGAGGACGAGCGGCGCGGAGGGAGCCTTGTCTCGATTAGCCATGCGCGTGTGCCAGAATGATGAGAAGCAGGAGACCCGGGTTGTGCGGGCCAAGATAGCAGAAGTCGTGCGCCTTCGACCAAAAGGTGTAAGGACCTACCATATAGCTACTTGCGGTTCCTGGCACCCCCCTGCTGAGACCCGGATCGCGGGAGGAGCGCCACAGTTTGGATGTTGGAATGCCACGTCACTTGACACCGTGCAGATTGTGGTAATCTAGCCGTGGTCGCTGTGGTTTCGCAGCAACGGCGGGAAACGCAGGGCTCGGGTTCGCGACCCGTATTGATTCCTCTAAAGCACTTCCTAGCAAGGACTTTGGACCGCACAGCCAGCCTCTTCCTCGTTCCGCACTGAACGCCGAATTTACGGCGCTATCCTTGAAGAGAAAGCGGGGATCCCCGAAGTCCAACCGAACTCATCGCGGAAGTTGACGACGGATGCCCAGTGAATCCCTGCACGACACTCCAGCGCCGACTCCGGCCGTCGACTCAGTCGAGAAGACTGAAGGCAACGAAGGTTCGGTCGGAGCGGAAGCCGAGCTACCCGTCGAGCTCTCCGAATTCAGTCAACGCCTGGCGAGCTTCGGATTGGGGGAGGCGCCGGATCCCTTGCTGACCGAATCACGCCCTCCGAGCAAGCACCGGCCTCGCCGCTGACCGCCCTCGCCCGGCTGCGGGGCGTGAGTCGGATCACAGGGAACTTTCCTGGCCCGTATTAGGGTATTTGAGGGAACCCGTTATTATGTCGGTCTTCGTGGACGGGTGCCGGCGGCGAGAATTCGCCTAGAGGGCAGTCGCTCCCTGATTCCATTTCTTTTTTGCTGAGTCTGATAATGGGAATTGCCATGTCCGGGGTACGGAGAAGCCATCCGTCGCTTCCTGCAATCGAACTGGAGCCATCTCTGGTTCGGCAGTATCGCGATTGGGGTCATGCTGACACCGGCTTCTCCCAAGCCTCGGAATGGACTCGGCGCAGCATCAATCTGTTGCTCGCCCTGGTAGCCATTATCGTAACGCTACCCATCATGCTGTGTGTGGCTGTGGTGGTATGGCTGACGTCGCGTGGACCGGTGCTGTACACCCAGGTTCGTATCGGGCTCGATCGCCGAGCGCCAGCGACGGGGACCCAAAACCATCGTCGCGAGCACGACCTCGGCGGACAGCCCTTCATGATCTATAAATTCCGCACCATGCGGGTCGACGCCGAGCAGGGGAGCGGGGCGGTCTGGGCTCAGCAGCGCGATCCCCGGGTGACAGCAGTCGGCGGTGTGCTGCGCCAGTATCGCTTGGATGAGCTGCCCCAGCTGCTCAACGTGGTCAGGGGCGAGATGAACATCGTGGGCCCCCGTCCTGAGCGGCCCACCATCTTCGCCGAGCTCCGGGAGCACATCGCCGAATACCCCCTGCGGCAGCGAGCCAAGCCCGGTATCACCGGACTGGCGCAAATCAACCACCATTACGACCGCTCGCTCGAAGATGTCCGGACCAAGGTGCACTATGATCTGGAGTACATCCGCCGCCAGTCGGTCACTGAGGATCTGCGGATCATGCTCAAGACCGTTCCTGTCGTCCTGCTCCGGCGAGGCGGCTGGTAAGGTCAGACCCCAGCAGATTCCTGGCTCGGATGTAGCCGTGGCGCTCGAGCCACACTGAATGCCCCGGCTGACCTTCCCCCAATTCTCGCCGGCGCAGCACCCCTCCTCTCCGCCATGCCTCGCAACGACTTAGTAGACCGTCAAAATGGCCCCCCCCCGCGGAACGACGATTGCTGGTGTAGGCAGGACTGAGGGCCTATTCTTGTGGTTACCCTGACCTGGTGACGAGAATCAGAACCGTGTCCCCCGCCTCTACCTCCGCTACGGCCCAGGAAAGCGTCCCGACGCTCACTGTGGTCGCTCCGCTGTTCAATGAGTCGCAGAACGTGCGCCCATTGGTCGAGTGGATCCTGCAGGCGCTGGAGACCTATCCCGAGACCTTCGAGGTCATTCTGGTCGACGACGGCAGCCGGGATGGCACTTGGAATGAAGTCCGCTTGGCGGCAGCCGACCTGCGGGTCCGCGGCCTCCGGCTGGGATCGAACGTGGGGCAGACAGCGGCGATGATGGCGGGATTTGACAACGCGCGGGGTGAGGTGATCGTGTCGTTGGACGGCGACCTCCAGAACGACCCGCGGGACATTCAAGCCCTAGTTTCCAAGCTCGATGAGGGATACGACCTGGTATGTGGCTGGCGGCAGCAGCGGCAGGACAAGTTGATCCTCCGAAAGGTGCCCTCCTGGCTGGCGAATCGGCTGATCCGGGGCCTCACCGGCGTGCCGATCAGGGACAATGGCTGCTCGCTCAAGGCCTATCGGCGGGAGTTGCTGCAACGCATTCCGTTATATGCTGAGCAGCACCGTTTCATCCCCGCCCTTTCAGCCAGCGTGGGCGCCCGCATTACCGAGATGCCGGTTCGGCACCATGCCCGCCGGTTCGGCGAGAGCAAGTATGGGATCTCTCGAACGGTGAAAGTGCTGGCGGACCTGATAACCCTCAAGATGATCACCACCTTCAGATCGAGGCCCCTCCTGGGTTTCGGACTGGCAACGCTGCCGGCGCTGGGCGTCGCCCTGGTTTTTGGTGCGCTGTGGGTGTTCAGTCTAACCCATTTCGGTCCGGAGAAGGCGGGCGCCCTGGTCTTCCCTGGCGCCGGGCTTCTCGCGCTCGGTGTGGCCTTCTACCTCTTTATGCTTGGTCTCGTCGCGGAGGTCGCGCTCAGTAGCGAACGCGGGGACGCGAGCGATATCCCGAACGCGTGGGAGGTTCGTTGAGATGAGCGCACCACAGACTCTGATGGAACCTGCCACCGGTCCTTCCGGTCCGCGGACCGTTGCCGGCCCGGGCTTCATCTCCGTGGTAGTGCCGGTCGTAGAGAGAGCCGACGACCTCGTTGCGGTGTACCGCGCCTTCGGGCGAGAGCTGGACGCGCTCCCACAGAAGCACGAGTTTCTCTTCGTCTTCGACGGCTCCATTACGCCGGCGCCCGAGCTGGTGGCACTTGCCCGGCAGAACGAAGGGGTCCGGATTCTGCGTTTCGCCCGCGAGTTTGGTGAGACCGCGGCGCTGCAGCTGGGGATCGAGAAGAGCCGGGGTGATCTGATCATTACCCTGCCGGCGTATTTTCAGGTTCAGCCCGAGGGCATTCACCGGCTACTCGACGCGGTCTCTGCCGGCGCGGATATGGTTGTCGCCAACCGGTCACCCCGACTCGACGGCTGGCTCAACCGGATGCAGTCCCGGGCATTCCAGAGCATCATCGGCGGAGCGTCGGAGCACCGATTCCACGACATGGCCTGCGGCGTGCGCGTGATGCGCCGGCCGGTCGCCCAGGCATTGCCGCTCTATGGAGATCTCCACCGATTCATCCCCGCGCTCGCCTTGCGGGAGGGATTTCGGGTGGATGAGGTGGCCGTCCCCCAGCACCCAGGCGACGCCCGAATGCGGGTGTACGGGCCCGGCGTCTATGTGCGCCGGCTGCTGGATCTCGCCGCGTTTTTCTTTCTTGCCAAGTTCACCGAGAAGCCGCTGCGATTCTTCGGGTTGGTTGGATCCCTCTTCATCGCCGCCGGAACGGCCTTGAGTCTGGTACTCTTCATTCAACGGGTCGATGGCCAGGGGATCGCCAACCGGCCTGCGCTGTTGCTCGCCGTGCTGTTCCTGGCGTTGGGGGTTCAGCTGATGGGTCTGGGCCTGGTCGGCGAAATCATCGTGCACCTCCGAGCACCGCATCGGCGCGCGTATCGGGTGCGTGAGCGAGCCTAGCCTCGCCAGCCATGCGACGAGACATTTCTCGACTCGCCGACACCACGTTCGATCTCCTCATCGTCGGCGCCGGCATGTACGGCGCTTGCGCAGCCTGGGATGCGGCCCTTCGCGGTTTGACGGTCGCAGTCGTCGACCAGGGCGACTTCGGCGCAGGAACCTCGGCCAATAGCCTGAGGATCGTTCACGGAGGCCTTCGCTATCTGGCGCGCGGCAGGTTCTCCCGCATGCTGGAGTCGATCCGAGAGCGCTCCACTCTCCTCCGGATCGCTCCGGGCCTGGTGGAGCCGGTTCGGGTGCTGGTCCCCACGTACGGCGCCGCTGGCCGGGGCCGGATTGCCCACGCCGCGGCGCTGGTCCTCAATGACCTGGTGTCGTGGAACCGGAACCGGCATCTCGACCAGGACCGGGAAATCCCCCGGGGCCGTGTGGTTTCCCGGGGTGAATGCCTCCGGCTCTTTCCCTGGTTCGAACCCAAGGGCTTGTCGGGCGGAGCCATCTGGCACGACGCCCAGCTGCGCCATCCCGAGCGGCTCACCCTTAGTTTCGTTAGGGCCGCTGCCTCGAACGGGGCGCTGCCCGCCAATTACCTCCGGGTGAAAGGGCTTCTGACCCAAGGCGGCGCCGCGCGGGGTGCCCGGGCGATCGATAGCTTGACTGGGACGGAGCTCGAGATCAGGGCTCGCTCGGTGCTGGTTGCGGCCGGACCTTGGACTCAGGACCTGGTCGCCACTGGAACTAGGGCTGCCGCGCTCGAATCACCGCCTCACGCAATGGGCCTGAACCTGGTGATTGGTCGCAAGCTGGCAGAGGTGGCATTCGGGGTCCGCTCCCGGAGCGGGACCCGCGAAGACCCGGTCTGCGGTGGTCACCGGTTCCTGTTCTGCGCTCCGCAGGGCACGGGAACTGTCCTGGGTACTTGGTACGCCCCGGACCAGGGTGATCCGCGAGCAACGCGCGATCGTGGAGTGTTGGCTTTGCTGGGGGAGTTCAACGATGCTTGTCCTGGACTGGAGCTCTCTCCCAGTGACGTGGTGCGCTGCCAGTGGGGATGGCTCCCGCTGAAGGGCGGAAAGGAGCCGGGCCGGCCTGATGCTCTGGCCGAGCGCCCACGAATAATTGATTACGGTGGCCAGGGCGTCCGGCACCTGCTATCGGTCGAGGGCGTGAAGTTTACGACCGCCAGACTGGTGGCTGAGCAGGCGGTCGACCGGGTGTTCGCCTCACTCGAACGAACCAGCCCCGCCTGCCGTACGGCCGAGCTCCGGCTTCCGGGCGCGGAAGGCCGAGGTGCCCGGGACGCCGAGGCCGTGCCGGCTAGAGAGGAGATCGTGCGGGCTGTGCGAGACGAAATGGCAGTCACCCTGACGGACATCGTCTTCCGCCGCACTGCCCTCGGCGCCGTGCCCGGTCCGGAACGGGCTACAGTTGAAGGTGCCGCCCGGATAGCAGGCGCGGAGCTCGGGTGGGATGGCCTCCGTCAAGAGGCCGAGATTGACGCAGTGTTCCGAGATGTAGCAGTCCCTGGGTTGGCGCTGGAGGCGGTCGGGTGAGAATTCTGGTGCTCGCGCCCCATCCTTTCTTTCAGGCCCGCGGCACTCCGCTGGCGGTAAGGACTGTGCTCGAGTTTCTCAGCGCGCGCGGGCACCAGATCGATGTGCTGACTTTCCATGAGGGTGATGGGGTCGAGATTGACAACTGCCGGATCCACCGCACTGCCAGGTTGCCCTGGATCCGAAACATTCGGCCAGGCTTCTCGACGAAGAAGGTGATCTGCGATGCCTTCATGTTCGCGAAGTGCCTCCGGATGGTCCGGCGGAACCGGTATGATCTGATTCACGCGGTCGAGGAATCGGCCTTTATCGCCGCTGCCATGCAGAGCCTCACCGGGGTCCCCTATGTCTACGACATGGACTCTTCGCTGGCCGAGCAGATGGTGGAGGCGTACCCCGGTCTGCATTTCGCCTTTCCGTTCCTGCGTCGCTGCGAAGCGCTCGCGGTGCGGCGGAGCCTCGGAGTCCTCACGGTCTGCGCCGCGTTGGAAGACGTGGCCCATGGTCACGCGCCTGACAAGACGGTGGGGCGAGTAGAGGATACCACTCTGCTGGCGCCAGGAGCGCACTCGGGTAACGGCCAGGGAGCCGAGACGTCGCTGCCTCCCGGGGTCAACAGCCAGAGCCTGATAGCCATGTATGTCGGCAACCTCGAGCACTACCAGGGCATCGGCCTGCTCATCGACGGTTTCCGGCACACCGTTGCCCGGGTTCCGAACGCCCACCTGGTGATCGTTGGAGGCCTGGACCAGGACATCGAGCGGTATCGCCGTCGAGCCCAGCAGCTGGGCATCGTTACACAGGTCCATTTCCTGGGGCCGCGGCCGGTCGCATCACTGAATGGCCTGCTGCAGCAGGCGGATGTCCTGGTCTCGCCGCGCCTCAAGGGCCTCAATACGCCAATGAAGATCTATTCCTATCTGGACTCCGGCACCGCGGTGCTGGCCACGCGCCTTCGCAGCCACACGCAGGTTCTCGATGACCGTACCGCATACCTGGTGGCTCCCGAGCCTGAGGCCCTGGGCGATGGGCTGGCTCACCTGCTCAGCGATCCAGGCCTGCGTGCCCGCCTGGCCACTCAGGCCAAGGCCTATGTGCAGCAGGAGTTCACGCCGGAGGCGGCGCACCGGAAGCTGAGCGCCTTCTACACCATGATGGAATCAAAGGCTTCCGGGGCCAAGGCGTGAGGAGTCTGTGGTACTCGCCCACGCTCCGGACGGTGGTCATCTACGGAGCGTCGGGCCTTGGCTTTGCCGGATCGAATCTCATCCTTGCCCGGTTCCTTCCTACCGCAGAGTACGGGCTGTTCACCCTGTACATCGCTATGGCAAACCTGAGCTTTGCCCTGGCACCGATCGGAGTCGACGGCATCGTACAGCGGCACCACCTCGAAGCCGGCCCGACCTTGCTCAAACACACCCTGACCGCCGGGCTCCTTACCGGCATGGTCACCATCCTAGTCGGTGGCTTGGCCTATCACTTGCCAACTGCTCTGCTGGCTCTCCTGTTCGCCTCGACAGTCGGCGGCGGCGCGATGGCCGTGGCGGGCGCCCAGTTCCAGAGCGAGCAGCGCTACGGCCTGTCGTTAGCCCTGACTCAGAGCCCCAACCTGATGCTCATGGTCGCTGCGTTGGCGGTGATCGTGACCGGCGTCCGGGAGGCGCATCTCGCCCTGGCCATCTCCTCGCTGGGGTTCGTGGCGGCAGGAGCCCTTGGGTGGTGGATCCTTTTCCGAGAGCGGGCATCCAAGCCGTTTCGCGACACCCGTTTTCCCCTGGGCGAGGCGCTCTCGATTTTCGGAGTAGGTGCCGCGGGCCTTCTCCTGGTGCAGCTCGACCGGCTCATCATCCCGCACGTCCTCTCCTTACATGATCTCGCCACGTTCGGCGTCCTGGCCGCCATTGCCGGTTCCCTGTACCGGGTGCTCTCGATGGGGGTGGGCTACTCGCTGGTGGCGCGCCTGAGGGTTGCCGGCAGCATTCTGGAGCGCCGCCGCCTGATTGCCCACGAAGCGAAGCTCGTCAGCGCAATCGTCATCGCCGGGTCCGTCGCCATCTGGCTCTTGACTCCATTGATCGAGCGGGCATTCCTGGCGGGCAAATACCATCTGGGCGCGTCCCTTCTGGCGGCCGCCGTCTTCAGCGGAATTGCCAAAATCATGAACTCTTTCACCAAGTCCACCGTTACGGCGCTGGCTACCGCCAGTGAGATGTCGATCGTCAACCTGGTGGGGTGGGTGTCCGTGGGGATCGCTATCGGTGCCGCCATTTTCGGAGCGCGTTGGGGGCTCACCGGGGTGATCTACGGTGTGGGTCTCGGCTGGCTTGTGCGTGCGCTGGCGGCCTTCTACATCACTCTCCATCATCTCAAGCTGCCGGAGTCGGTGCCCGTGGCCGCGCAGTGACGACGACCGCGACCAGCTCCCCCGAACCCGCATGGGCCCTGGCTCTCTTCAATAAGTCGGTCCTCAAGCAGGCCAAGTTCCGCCAGATAGTGGCCCGGCTGGACGACCCCGTGGGGAAGCGCGGGCTGGACATCGGCGCGGACAACGGTGTGATCAGCTATCTCCTCCGGCAGCGAGGCGGACATTGGCATAGCGCCGACCTGGACGAGAAGACCGTCCGATCCATCCGGCAGCTGGTGGGTACCGATGTGCACCAGATCGACGGGGGTCCCACCGCATTCGAGGACGCCGCGTTCGACCAGATCGTCATCGTGGACTTTCTCGAGCATATCTCTGACGACCAGCGATTCGCTCGCGAGCTGGCCCGCATCATCAAACCCGGCGGGCAAGTGATCATCAACGTCCCTCATCTGAAGCCGGGGTCGCTGCTCAACCGCTTGCGACACGCTATTGGCCTCACCGACGAGTGGCACGGCCACCTGAGACCCGGCTACAGCCTGGAGGGGCTCCGCCAGCTCCTGGGACCCGCATTCGTGATCGAGGAGTCCGCCACCTACTCCGGCGCCTTCTCCGAGCTCATCGATACCGCCCTCAACGGGCTCTATCTCAAGCTGCAGCAGCGACAGAGTCCTGGAAGTCCTTCCTCCAAGGGTACCGTGATCACCCAAGGCGACCTGCGAAAGCACCGCAAGCAGTTCGTGCTCCTGTCCGCTCTCTACCCGTTGCTGTGGGGCGTAGCCAAGCTCGACAGATTGCTCTTTTTCACGCCGGGGTACAAGTTGATCGTCTCGGCGCGGCGACGGCTCATGCCGGTAGGGAGCTAGCCGCGGTTGGCAATCTCCGTGGAATGTGACCAGTAACACGGCCCCCCAAGACCTCCAGGGCTAACTAGGACTATTGTCAATTTGGTCGGCCGGTGGCCGGGCCACAGTGAAACCCTTATAGCCCCGGATTTTACATGAACCCAGACCTCCAGCGCGTCCTTATCACGGGGGCTGCGGGTTTCACCGGCCTGTCGCTGGCCTTAAGCTTGGCGGCCGCCGGCTATCGGATAAGGGGTTTGGTGCGGAGCCGGGCCGGGGCGCCGGCTCTGGAACGGGCCGGGGTCACAACCCTTGCGGGGGATATTCGGGATCCGGACCTGACGCGCCAGGCGACTCAGGGGATCGACACCGTGTATCACCTGGCTGCGGTGTTCCGCCGGTCAGGCGTGCCGGACTCCGAGTACCGCGAGGTGCACGTCGATGCCACCCGACAGTTGATCGAAGCCAGCGCCGCGGCCGGCGTCCGCCGGATCGTACATTGCAGCACCGTAGGCGTACACGGCAGCGTGTCGGATGAGGCTCCAGCAACGGAGGATGCCCCGTTCCACCCGGGCGATATTTATCAGGAGACCAAGCTGGAAGGCGAGCAGGTCGCGCTGGAGACCGCCGACCGGGTCGGCATTCCCCTGACGGTGGTTCGTCCCGGCCCAATCTACGGTCCGGGAGACAAGCGCCTCTTCAAGCTGATCGGTGGCGTCGCACGGAAACGCTTCAGGTTGCTCGGCGACGGGTCCCCCCACTTCCAGATGGTGTATATCGACGATCTGACCGATGGTCTGCGCCAGGCGGCCGAGGCTCCGATTGCGGTGGGAAGGACCTACATCCTGACCGGCGAGGAAGCACCCACCCTGAATGAGCTGGTGGATGAGATTGCGGGCGCCGCCCGGGTGAATGCGCCCCGCCTCCATCTTCCGGTGTGGCCGTTCTGGCTCGCCGGCAGCATATGCGAGGCTGTGTGTGTGCCGTTCGGCATCGAGCCGCCAATCTTTCGACGCCGGGTAAAGTTCTTTACCAGCAACCGGTGGTTCGACATCTCGCGGGCCCGGAACGAGTTGGGCTTCGCCCCCAAGGTGTCGTTGAGCGAGGGCCTGCGCCGCACCATCGAGTCCTACCGGCAGTTGGGCTGGGTTTAGAGAGGCCGCCTGGCCTGATGGCCTACACCTCGGCATATACTGATCACTATCAGGACCAGGGCAAGTCGGGCGACTCCTACGATCGCTCCATCGCCAACCGGTTCGAACTCGCCATATTCCGTCTCGAGCACAATATTCTGCGGGACCTTTTTGGGCGGCTCCGATCCTCCGACCCTAGCACCGTCTATCTCGATTTCGCTTGCGGCACGGGGAGGATCCTCGAGGTATTCAAGGATGTAATTCGTACCAAGGTCGGGGTAGATACCAGCGCAGGGCAGCTGGCCGTCGCCCGCGCGAAGGTGCCGGATGCTGAGTTCATCCATGGCAACGTCGTGACCGATCCCGGCATGCTCGGCGGCCGGAAGTTCGGGCTCATCACCAGTTTCCGCCTGCTGCTGAACCTGGAGCCGGAAAACAGGGTGCCGATCCTGCGGGCGCTTGGCGAGCTGCTGACCGCGGACGGCCATCTCATCGTAGACAACCACATGAACCGGTATTCAGTTCTTGGCATGACCGCCCTTTTTGCGCACAAGGTGTTGCGCATGCCCAAGAAACCGAACGTTCCGCCGGGACGCCGGGGAATTATTTCCACGATGACGGAGTCGCAAATGAGATCGGCTCTGTCAGCTGCGGGACTGCAGGTAGCGGAAATCCACCGCATCTTCCTGCTGCCTGGGAATAAGCGACTCCAGCTGCTTCCTACCCGTTGGCTGGTCGCGGCTGAAACGTTCCTCAGCCGCGTTCCTGTAGTCAACCGGCTCTCCAAGAACCAGATCTATGTGTGCCGCCGGACTCTGCCCGCGCCCTCGTGAGCGCTCCGCGAATCCTGTATTGGACATTCAACTACATGCCTCGCTGGGAGGCGGTGTCCAAGGAGATTGCGTCGCTACTCTCAGGGCTCGAAGGTGAAGTGGACGGATCCCTGGTAAACTTCAGCACCAGGGACCGGGGCTTTCGGCTCAGAGGCCGAGAAAAACGGGTTCCCCTTCCGCACGGACTGCCGCTCTACCCCCTGGTCGCGCCGTTTGCATCCCGCTTTGACATCAACCACCTGTTCGCCTCCGCGGGCGAGCGGTTCCTGACGCCGATCCTGTCTCGCCGCAACGGCGTGCTTACCATCGCAAAGGACACCACCACGCTCCGCGGTTTCGAGCATAACCTCGCCGCCTTGGCGCGGCTGCGCGCCATCGTGGTCCAGGGTGAGCGGGACCGGGAGAGTTTGCGTCAGATCGGGATTCGGCGTGAAGCCGTGCGACTGATCCGGCCGGGGATTCCGCTGGAGGCCTACCGCGAGGCAGAAGGCCCCTTTACCATCCTGTTCGCCTCCAGCCCGCTCAACGCCGCCGACTTCCTGTCCCGCGGCATCTACCTGATTGTTGCGGTCGCTGCGCGGGTGCCGTCAATACGCTTTCTGCTGATCTGGCGCACGCGTCACCTGGCAAAGCTCGAGAGGATTCTGGCGGCTGCAGCACTGACCAACGTCACCGTTGTCAGCGGAGTCATCGAGGATATGGCGAATGTCTATGGCAAAGTCCACGCTACGGTTCTCCCGGGACTGGAGCACCGAAGCTTCATTCCCTGTCCGCGAAGCGGACTGGAGTCGCTGGCCCACGGGAAGCCGTTGCTCGTGTCAAACCTGGTCTCGATCGCACCGGACGTAGCAGCGGCTCGAGCGGGTGTGGCTTTCGAGCCCACTATCGAGGGGCTGCAGGCGGCCATCTTCGAACTCCAGACTGACTATTCCGCGTATCAGGTAAACACCCAGAGCTACATTGCCGATCAATTCTCGCCCGTGATCCATCTCGAGCGTTATCGAGAGCTCTACCGAACGATTACCTAGCCACACTCATACGGATGGGCGCCCTCTACGGGATCCTCGGCGATGCCGACGCTGGTGAGGTCCGCTCCATCGGCGACCGCCTGGCGCATCGTGGAACCCTTGTCTCCGAGTGGTCCGTCGGGCCACTCCTGCGGTTCGGGATGCGCACAGGCCTCGGTGGATTCGAAGGTCTGGAGGGAGGACCAATTGCTTTCGACGGCGCGATAGACAACCGCGCTGATCTTGTCGGTGGAAGACCGGCGCACCGTGCCTCGCCTGCGGCTGACGCGCTGCTGGTTCTAAGCCTGTTTCAGCGGGAGGGCACCGATGCACTGGCCCGTCTGGCCGGCCAGTTTGCCCTGGGCATCGCCGACCCGTCCGGGCGCCGGCTGATGCTGGCACGGGATCGGATCGGGTATGCACCGCTGTACTTCACTCTCTCCGACAATCGGTTCATCTTCGCCAGCGAATACAAGGCGCTTCTCACAATTTCAAGGGTGCCGGCTCGGCCCAATCTCGACGCCATCCAGGTCATCCAGTCAACCAAGTGGACCAAGCCGGGAGCTACCTGCCTGGCGGGAGTTCATCCCGTGGCCCCTGGGACGTGGCTTGAAGTCGACGTCGATCGGATACACACCGCCAGATTCTGGCACATTCCAATCCAGGTGCTTCACCGCGACGAGAAACGCCACGCCGCCGCACTCCGCGCGAGCTTCGTCGACACCTTACGACAACAGGTGGCGCCCTACAGCCGGATAGGAATCTCCTTGAGCGGAGGGCTCGACTCGGCGGTCATGGCAGCAGGAGTCATGGAAGTGGCCGGCGACCGCGAGGTGCATACGTTCACCGCCGGCTACGGCGCGGACGACACCGAGGTGGTGAACGCGGCCCGGGTGGCTCGGGAGCTCGGGACCAGACATCACCCGCTGGTGCTCGACCCGGGCGACCTGCCGGACCTGCTGCCCTCGATGGTCTGGCATCTGGAGGAGCCCATTGGCCGGGAGGACATCGCCTACCTTTTCATTGCGGCCCGGGAGGCAGCGCGGCATGTCGAGCTGGTGCTCACGGGCTTTGGCTTCGACGGTCTCTTTGCCGGGTTGCCCAGACACCGGCTGGTGGACCTCGCTATCCGGCTGCCGCCGTTACGCGGAGCATTGGAGGAGTTCTACGACTTTACCTTCCGGAGTGTGGAACCCAAGTCGCTGCCCGGCCGGCTCCTCCAGCTGGCCTACTTCAGAGGCAGAGACTTCCCTGCCCCCCTAGTGTTGGGAGCGAGTCCACTTCCACCATTCACCGGCTTTTCCACGAAGGATGATCAGCCCCTCTCCAGCTTCTTGAGGCGCGGGTTCCTGCTTCAACCGTATCAGTCCACGGTTGAACGGCTGTATTCGGCGGCCGGAGTGCGGATGAATGCGCATCACACCGACCCCGCTTTCATTGCCACCGCGTTCTCCATTCCCGATCGGCTGAAGATTCGGGGCCGGACGCAGAAGTACATCCTGCGGAAGGCATGCGCCGGCCTCCTGCCCCCCTCCATCCTCAAAGTCGGGAAGAGCTTCAACCGCTTGAGACACGACATCGAGCTAAGCGAGGTGCTCGAGCGATTGGCAGACGAGCTCCTGTCGCCCTCCGCAGTCGCCGATCGGGGACTCTTCGAGCCTTCCTACGTGTCGGCACTGCGGCGCAGGAGGCCCGGACGGCCTTACTCCCAGGAGCGCGCCTACCGGCTGTGGTCGTTGCTGCTGACAGAGATGTGGAGCCGGATGTTTCTGGACCAGCGGGGATCCCGCCCAGCTACGCCACTCACCCGGCCTGATCACTTATCTCTGGACTTAACCGCTCCAGACTAGCGGCCAAATACCCGGCACTGCGGTACCAGCCGGCGGTTCGCGCCAAGCCCTCGTCGAGCGAGACGCGAGGCCGGTAGCCCAGCTCCTTCTTTGCCCGGTCGATCCGGAACGCTCGGTTGGTCTTGTACCAGGAGAGCCGGCGGCGGAAGACCGGAGGCTTCACGCGTACGGTTCTCGCCACGATTTCCACGACACCTGCCCCCGCCCGGGCCAGGCCGTACCAGGGCATGCGAATGATCCTCACATCGGCACCCACGGCGTCGCCGACACTTCGTACCAACTGGTTGAGGGTAACGGCGCTCTCGTCGCCAGCCAGGTAGACGCGTCCGCGCGCCTCCGGGCTTTGCGCGGCGAGCAGGAAGAGATCGGTGAGATTATCAACGTACACGGGGTGGTTGAGGGTTTCACCATCGCCGATCATGAGGAACCACCCTCGCGAGACCATGCGATACAGCTTGAGCCACCCGCGGGTGTCGCCGGGGCCGTAGACCGAGGTCGGGCGCACGATGACCACGTCCAGGCCCCGCTGCACGAACTCCTGGCAGACGCGCTCCCCTTCCACCTTGCTGTAGCAGTAGTAGTCGCGTGGCACCAACGGCGAATCCTCATCGCCCGGAATCCGAGGGAGGGAGCCGTGTACGCCCTGGGTGCTGCAGTGGACCACCCGCCTGACGCCGTGCCGCATGGAGGCGCTGAGGACATTGCGGGTACCTTCGACCTCTACATCCCAGTAGGCCGAGTCGGGCTGGAGGAGATCGCCGAACGGTGAGGCCAGGTGGTAGACAACCTCACACCCGGCTACAGCGGCCTTCACTGAGTCCGAATCGGTGACGGAGCCCGTAATCAGTCGGGCACCAAGGGAGCCCAGTTCGGCATCGAACAGGCCTGGTTTCAGGTCCAGGCTGACAACCTGGTGGCCTCGGCCCAATAAGCGCCGGATGAGGTGGCTACCCACGAATCCAGTCCCGCCTGTAACCAGCACCTGCATGGCTACCTCCAGTCTCGAATGAACCAGGGGGTGAAGCGACCACACGTGGCTCGTGGGGCCGGATGTGCGGCTCCTTTGGACTAGGGCTACATTTTCTGCGCGTTGGTCTACTAGAAGTGAGAACGTCGGGGGTGGCCGAAAGATATAACATCTCTCAGTCACAATGAACAGGCAGTTCTCAGCGAGCAGAGGAAACCATCGTTACTAACAGCTCCACCAAGGCGGCGGTGGTTCGGTCGATTTTCAGCGGGCTCGGCAACCAGTATGCTGGCACGCTGATCACCGGACTGGGACAGCTGGTCGTCACCGCGGTTCTGGCCCGTCTGCTGACCCCCGAAGACTACGGCCTGGCCGGCCTTGCGACGGTCTACATCGGCCTGGCCGCCATTCTCTCTCAGTACGGAATCAGTGCGGCGCTGATCCAGCGGCCCGAGCTTACGCCGCGCTACGTACGGGCAGGTTTCACGGCCACCGTCTTGATCGGCGTGCTCACTACCACTCTGGTCTGGCTCACCGCGCCCCTCGCGGCGGCCGTCCTGGGGAACGCAGCCCTTACCCCTGTTATTCGTGGACTGAGCTTTGGCTTTGCTCTGGCCAACCCGGGTGTGGTGGCCGAGGCGCTTCTCCAACGCCACCTGGCTTGGCGCTCGCTGATGTGGGCGGATGTCGCTGCCTTCGTATTGGGGTACGCGCTGCCGGCTCTGGCGCTGGCGGCGGCGGGCTACGGCGTATGGGCGTTGGTGGGGAGCGCCGTGGGCTCCAATCTCGTCCGCTCCGCTGCGCTCCTGAAGCTCCAGCCCCATCCCAAGTGGCCGCGTATTGGGCCGGAGATCCGTGAGCTGCTCCGATACGGTTCGGGGTTCACCCTTGCGCGGGTGTTCAATTACGGCGCCAGTCAGGGTGACAACCTGGTGGTGGGCCGGGTGCTGGGAATCGTGGCCCTCGGCTATTACAACCGCGCCTTCAAACTCATGCTGATCCTGGTCACCTATTTCGCGACCGTCACCACCCGCGTGCTCTTTCCGGTCATGTCACGGCTACAGGGCGAGCGGGAGCGTCTCCGCTCGACCTACCTGACGGGAGCCGCGGTTCTCGGCCTGGTAAGCGCCCCGCTTGGCGCGCTCATGGTGGTGCTGGCGCCAGAGATTGTCGGCGTGGTGCTCGGCCCGAAGTGGACACCGACCATCATGCCCTTCCAGATCCTCACCGCCGGAATCATGCTGCGGAACGTCTACCTGATGGCATACTGTCTTGACGGGGCGCTGGGGGCGATGGGGAATCGTACCCTGCGAGACGGCGTTTATGCCGCGGCCGTGCTGACGGGCAGTCTGATCGGAACCCGCTTCGGCCTGGCAGGGGTTGCAGCCGGCGTGGTGCTGGCCATTGCCGTGAACTATGTCCTTGGCGCCGCGATGAGCCTCCGGATGCTGGGCGCCACGTGGCGGGACTATGCCGCGTCTCAGCTGCCCGCGTTTGGTCTCGGGCTGCTCACCGCCGCCGTTGCCCACCCGACGCGGCTGGGTCTTCTCGCGGCTGGGGCCGGCCAGCTCCTGGTGCTGGTGCTCACTGGATGTGTAAGCCTGGGGGTACTGGGAGCGCTCTACGTCGTGCGACCCTCGATCATCGGCAGATATGGCGGCATCGCGGTTCGACACGTGAGGGAGGCGATCGGCTCTCGGTTCTTTCCTGCCGAGGCTACCTGAGCGCCCGAAAAACTGCTCTCACAGATAACCCTTCTCCCGGTACCAGAGGGCGGTGCGGCGGAGTCCTTCATCTAACTGAACTGCCGGCGCGTATCCCAGCTCGTGTTTGGCTCGGGCAATGTCGAAGGCACGGTTCTGCCGGTACCAGTCGACTCGTCGCGGAAAGATCGGGGGAACCAGACCGAACGGTCGGTAGAGCTTCTCGACGGCGTGACCCAGCGCCACAACAGGCAGGACCGGGTAATGCGGGACACGGACCTCCACATCGAGCGCTCGTGCCACCGCCATCACGATCTCCTCAATCGGAAAATAATTCTCATCAGCGATCAGGTAGGCGCGGCCGTTGCCCGCGCCTGGCGGCATGCAAAGGAGGAACGCGTCGACCAGGTTATCGACGTAAAGGGGATGGTAGAGGGTTTTCCCGCTGCCGAACATGGGGAATGTCCCCTTTGAAACCCGTTTGAAGATCATGAAAAAGCGCTCGGGATCGCCGGGTCCGTAGATCGCCGCGGGCCGCAGGATGACGGTTTCAAACCCCGGCTCCATTGCTCGCGTAACAATCGGCTCCGCCTGGTACTTGGTGCGCTGGTAATAATCAGCCGGCCGGATCGGTGCATCTTCATTGGCGGGGGGATGATCCACATTGCCGTGAACGCCGCAGGTGCTGCAGTAAACAAATTTGCGTACGCCATTGCGGCGGGCGGCGGACAGCACCACCTGGGTGCCGCCGACATTGACTTCATCATAGAAGGAGTCCGGCTTGTTCAGCTCGCGGAAGGCGGCGGCGAGGTGAAAGACCAGCTCCACACCTTTCATGCTCCGCTCCACCACTTGCGTATCTGTCACTGACCCGATGACCACTTGGGCGCCAAGAGCCCGCAGCTGGTCACACTGAAGCCCCTCCTTGTAGTCCAGAGCCACCACGGCATGGCCCAGCATGATCAGCCGCCTGGCCAGGGCCGTCCCGGTAAAGCCCGTCCCCCCGGTAACCAGCACACGCATTTCGGCTCCAGTGCAGAGTGGCGGTCCGACCATCGGAATGGATTAGGATCGTCCGGAGTGTAAATCGCCCTCCTCGCCACGGCTAGTCTGGACCCCTGTCCCTGGCCGGATGGACACCGGCAACGCTGCGGTCTAGCTTCTGGCATGAGCCCGATCCCCGATCCCGGAAAGAGCCATGACAGTGGCTTGGCCGAGGACGCGGACATCGGGACGTCCTCGGATGACTACACCCGCCGCTTCAGGGGCGCGGTGGGTCGCTGGTTTCTGGAGACCCAGAGCCGCCTTACCCTGAAGCTGCTCTGTGAGCTGCCGGTCGGCGCCTCGATCCTGGACGTGGGCGGAGGGCACGCGCAGATAGCTCCTCCACTGGTTGAGGCGGGTTATGAGGTTACCGTGGTGGGCAGCGACCCGATCTGCGGCGTTCGACTGGAGCCTCTGGCTGCCAGTGGCCGCTACCGGTTCCAGGTGGCTAACCTGCTGGCTCTACCCTATCCGGACCGCGCGTTCGACGCAGTCGTGTGCTTCCGGCTGCTGCCGCATAGTGTGGCCTGGACCACTCTGATTGGAGAGTTGTGCCGGGTAGCCCGCCGCTCGGTCGTCCTGGACTACCCTTCTGTTCGCAGCGTGAATCTGCTGTCGTCCCGGCTGTTCCAACTGAAAAGAGCGATCGAGCTGAATACCCGGGAGTTCATGCTTTTCACTCCGTCCGAGATCCATTCGGCCTTCAGAGAGCGCGGCTTCATCGTCCGAAAAGAACAGCCACAGTACCTGCTCCCCATGGTACTGCACCGATGGGCCAACCAGTCCATCCTCAGCCGGGTGGTTGAGGGACCTGGAAGACTCCTCGGCCTCACCCGCTGGTTCGGGTCACCAATCATCATCCGGGCCGACCGGCAGGCCGCGGGGTCTTGACCTCGGGCATGCGACTCTCCTTCCACCAACGAATCCTGCTCATCCTGATCTGTCTCGGCGCGATCCCGACCGCGTTGGCGATCCTGGGGTGGGGCTTGACCATTCGGACCACTGCCCGCTCGCCTGGGGCGCGCGACGCGATCGAGGGCGTCACCGAGTCCGGCCGGCTGCTGCTCCACACGGTCGATTCCACCCGTCTCCGGCCGGCCGAGCGACGAGCGCTGGCTGACCACGCCACCCGGCTCAACAGCGCGATCGGCCAACTGCAGCGAGCCGAGACATTCAGCCGCTACTACTACGCCGGGCTGGGATTGGTGATCCTCATGGTTGGCGCGGGGTTTGTGTACGCCTCGGTCCGTTTCGGTGGCCATCTCTCCAGGCAGCTCAGCCGGCCAATCGAGGAGCTGATCGGATGGACCGGGAATATTCGACGGATGGAGCCGCTTCCTCCCGACCGTCCGCGTCGGGGAGCTCCGGAGTTTGCCGCCCTGCGAACCGCGCTGCGCGACATGGCCTCCGCCCTGGAGCGGGCGCGGGCGCAAGAAATCGAGGGTGAACGGCTCCGGGCTTTCAGAGAGACGGCCCGCCGGGTGGCGCACGAGATGCGTAACCCGCTCACGCCTATCCGCCTGGCCGTGGCGTCCCTGGTCCGGTCGGGTGGGGCCGAGCATCGGGAAGCCGTCGAGGTCCTGGTGACGGAGTCGGGCCGCCTGGAGCAGCTCGCCCGTGAGTTCACCGAGTTCGGCCGCCTTCCCGAGGGTCCTGTCGCGCCGGTGGACTTCACCGAGCTCCTGACCGAGCTGGCCCGGACCTCGTTGCCGGCAACCATGACGGCTCGCCTCAATCTGGATCCTGCGACCCCCGTGCTCCTGGGGCACTACGATTCGTTGCGACGGGCGTTTAGCAACATTCTGCGCAACGCCGTGGAAGCGTGCGAGGAACGGGGAGCGCTCGACATCAGCGCCGCGGCGGACGATGGGGGTGGCGTGCGTATCGAGATTTCGGATCGGGGCCCCGGAGTACCAGCCGAATCGGCGGAGCAGATCTTCGATCCCTATTTCACCGGGAAGGCCGGCGGCACCGGGCTCGGCCTGGCGCTCGTCAAGCAGACCATCGAGATGCACGGTGGCACGATCGGTGTCACGGAGACCCCCGGCGGCGGCGCGACCTTCGTGATCCGGATGCGCCCCCAATGAGTGGAAGCGAACAAGTCCTCCTGGTCGACGACGAAGCCAATATCCGGCGAATGCTGGGAGCGTTGTTGCGAAACGAGGGCTTCAACGTCACGGAGGCACCCAACGGTAACGCTGCCTTACTCCTGATGGACCAGGCGGATCCCGACGTGGTGCTGCTCGACCTGATGATGCCGCCCGGGCCGGACGGCCTGGAAACGCTGACCAGGATGCGCGATCGAGGCCGGTTGGCGCCGGTGATCATGATGAGCGGCAAGGCCCAGCTCACCGATGCGGTGCGTGCGGTCAAGCTGGGGGCTTTCCAGTTCCTGGAGAAGCCGCTGAGCCCCGAGGGAGTACTGGTCACGGTGCGGGCGGCGCTCGAGCTGAATCGCACCCAGGCGGAAAATCGTGCCCTGCACGCCGAGCTGGGCCGGCGAGCTGCGTTGATCGGCGGGGGCCCCGCGATGCAACAGGTCGCCGCCCTGATCTCGAGAGTGGGCCCCACGGAAGCCAGGGTGCTCATCACTGGCGAGTCGGGTACCGGCAAGGAGCTGGTTGCGGCAGCTATCCATGCTGCGAGTCGACGGGCGGGACGGGCATTCGTGACCGTCAATTGCGCCGCGATTCCGCGCGATCTCGTGGAATCCGAAATGTTCGGGCACGAGAGAGGATCCTTCACCGGAGCGACAGAGCGCCGGCTGGGACGATTCGAGCTTGCGCACGGCGGGACGCTATTTCTCGACGAGGTGGGCGATTTGAGCCAGGAGGCTCAGGCCAAGCTACTTCGGACTCTCGAGACCGGAGAGCTACAACGCATCGGCGCCGAGACCATGATGCGGATAGACGCCAGGGTGATCGCCGCAACAAACCGGCAGCTCGAGGAGGCGGTGAGCAACGGCGGCTTCCGGGAAGACCTCTTCTTCCGGCTCAACGTCTTTCCGATCCACCTGCCACCACTGCGAGAGCGTTTGGAGGATCTGCCTGCCCTGGTCGCACACCTGGCCGAGCGAGTCCGACCACGCCATGCGGCGCGGTTTACCGATGCAGCGCTCGATGCCCTCGCCTCGTATTCCTGGCCCGGCAACGTTCGGGAGCTGGCCAATCTGGTGGAGCGGCTGAGCATTCTCAGCGGTCCGGTGGTGGATGCCAACGTGGTCCGCCAGGTCATCCGAGGCGCTCCCGCCGCCCCTACGACGACACCCTTGATGGCGCTGTTGGGTCGGCCGCTGAGCCAGGCCCTGGACGAATTCGAGCGCGGTTTGATCATGGCGGCCCTCACCCAAGCGCAGCACAACATGGCCGAAGCCGCCAGAGTCCTTCAGACTGATCGCGCCAACCTCTACCGGCGGATGCGGCGGTTGGGACTGGAGAAAAGCGCCGACTCCGAGCTGTAGCCACTCATTCCCATCGAGAGCCTCATGCGCCTGCTCATAGCCGGCCTGATGCTGGTGCTGGCCTCCCCCGGGTGGGCGCAGGACAGCGTCATCGTGATCGACCCCAACGCCCCTCCGACCGACTCCCTCGTTCGCGCGGGCCCGCCGCCCGAGGTGGTGGCTGAGCTGATTGCCCTCTACAACGACTCGGCCGCGACCCGGATGCAGGGAGACGTCACCCTTCCGGCCGGTAGCCGGTTCGAGGGCAAGCTGGCGCTGTTTCGGGGCTCGCTCCGGATTGCCGGGCGAGTGACCGGGCCAGTCACCGTGGCCAACGGCACTCTGTACCTCCTGCCCGGAGCGGCGGTACAGGGTGATATCCTGGTCGTGGGGGGTCGGCTTATCCGGTCCGAGCAGGTCGAGCATTTCGGGCTTGAGCGGGTGTACTGGGATGCGGCACCGGTCATTCGCACCACAGAAGGGTGGCTGGCGTTGCGGGAGCGGCGCCGCTCGCTCGGCGAATTGGCGACGGCACGCACCTCGTTTCAGGTCGGCCGAATCCGGACTACGCTGTCGCTCGCCACGGGGGGGACCTATAACCGAGTCGAGGGACTGCCTATCCTCTTCGGCCCGATGTTCGAGCTGCGGCCTTCTGCTCGAACCTACGCCCGTCTGGACCTGCGTGGAATTTTACGTACCGCGGGGCAGACCGGAGCTCCAAGTGACTTCGGATACATGGCCCGCGCCGATTTCAGGATCCAGGGCAAGCCCGAGTTCGGCATCGGAGGCCGTCTCTATAGCGAAGTGGATCCGATTGAGGACCACCCCTTCAGTATCTCCGAAATCGGATGGTCGGCGTTTGTCCTCCAGCGTGACTACCGGGATTACTTCGAGCGGCAGGGTGTCGGTGGCGTGGCCTACATCGAGCCGCATCCAGCGTGGCGGGTGGAATTTTCCATCAGCCGGGACGCGGAGCGTTCGGTGCAGGCTGCCGACCCGTGGTCGCTGCTGCGCAACAGCGACCGCTGGCGCCGCAATCCTCTGATCGACGACGGTCACTACTTCAACACCGGTCTCCAGGTGGATCTCGATACCCGGAACGACCGTGACCGGCCGACCAGCGGATGGTTGATCCGAGGTCGGTTCGAGCACTCCACCAGCGACGATATCGCCCCAGTGGCGCTGCCCCCCGTCGTCCGACCCAACCCCCAGACCGGGGGCGGATATGCCACCGACCGGATCATGCTCGATCTCCGCCGCTATGCCCGACTGACACCGGGTCTTCGAGTGGCCGGAAGGATACGGGCAGACTGGTGGATAGCGGGTGACCGCCTGCCGATTCAGCGGCGCTTCTCCCTCGGCGGACTCGACCTGCTGCCGGGTTTCGACTTTCGGGCGTTCACCTGCGCGCCGGACGGCTACGTCGATTCCGCGCTGTCCGCGCTCTGTGACCGCACGATGGTCACCCAGGTCGAGGTGCGGACCCGGCTGAAACTCAACCTCGGCTACCGAACGCCGGACCGGGAGGGAAACCGCCCGGGACGGTTCATCGGGATAGAGGAAGCGGATCTGGTCTTCTTCGGAGATGCGGGAAAGGCCTGGCTGACCGGAAGCGGACCGGGCCAGGTGCCGGTGAACCGTCTTCCCGCCCTCAAGGAATGGGCATTCGATGCCGGGCTAGGCCTCGACGCTGGAGAGATCGCGGCCTATCTGGCCAAGAGCCTCTCCGAAGATGAGGCGGTCAAGTTCGTGGTCAGGCTGCAGCGTCGCTTCTAGTGCTCTATCCAGTGGCACTCCAGCGTCCTTGGCCGCCTCGGGCGATGCGCCGGCGCGGCTGGCTGGTGGCTCTCGCCACCCTTCTCGCTGGCCCTGCGTGGACCAGCCTGGCGGCCCAGACCGAGGGACCCATTCGGCTCCATGTCACCCTGACGCAGGACTCGAGCGTCCGGGGGGCCCGCGCCCCGGTCGTCCGCTCTGAAAATCTGCTCGGCGGCGAGAGCCGGTGGTTGGACGCCCTGCGGTCCGGACTGCCGGTCCGCCTGCATTACCGGGTGGAGGTGTGGCGCTCGCGAGAGGGTTGGTTCGACACATTTTCCCGCCAAACCGAGTGGGATGTGGTGGTACGCCACGAGCCGCTGCTGGACCAATACACCCTGCTCACACTGGTTGGTGCACGGCGACAGGAGCGTCGTTACGCCACTCTCGATGCGCTCGGCGCAGCACTCGCTTTTGCGTACCAGGTCAACGTTCGACCCGAGGAAGCAGGTGGCTATTACTATGCCGCCTCTCTACAGGTCTCCACACTTTCGGATTCCGATCTCGACGAGCTGGAGCGCTTTCTGGCGGGCGATCTCGGAGATGGGGCTCAGGGCAGCGGAGGGATTGGGGGTGCGGTTGGCCGCGGAACAACGCGGTTCCTGTTACGTCTTGCCGGACTGCCCAGCTTGAGGCTGGAGGCGCGCAGTGAACGGTTTGCGGTGCGGTGACCTAAACGGTGCCGCCCAGTGCCCGGAGCGCCTGGTCGCCATAAAAGAGTTTGATGTACTTGGCCTGCGTCACCGAGAGACGGCGCACTGCCCACGACAGATGCACGAAGTGGGGCTCACGCGGAGCGCTCAGCGGGTGCATGCCGCACTCCTCGGGAAGGTGATTCCCCTTCCGCGTATTGCACGAGCTGCACGCGGTGACGACGTTGCTCCATTCGTTGTCGCCGCCCCGCGACAGCGGAATCAGGTGATCCCGCGTGAGGCACTCCCGGTGCCGCAGGTCCAGCTGGCCCCGGTGGCAATACTGGCAGCGGTAGCTATCGCGAGCGAAGAGGAATGTATTGGTGACTTGACGGCGGAAGCGGCGGGGGACATGGACAAACTTGACAAGTCGTATGATCGCCGGTTTTGGGAGCGTCAGACGTTCGCTTCGAACGCAGTCGCTCCCATCCGCTTCGACGATCTCGGCCTTGCCCTCGATCACCAGCCGGAGGGCGCGCCGGACCGGGACCATGGTCAGCGGCTCAAAGGAGGCGTTTAACGCCAGACACCGCACTGGCTCTCTCCAGATATGCGATGGTGAGATACGGGAATCAGTCAAACGCCCCCGAATGGAGCGCACCCGAATCGTAACAAACTCGATTTGGCCCAGCAAGCTGACCAAGGTACGTTAGTACCATGTCAGCGCTCAACATGTGGAATCTGCTGGCAGCCGCCCGTCGCCGCCGGACCGAGCAGTGGAAGGCTCCCCGGGAGCTGTCCCAGCTGCGGGAGCACCGGCTCCGCCAGCTGTGTCACGCCGCCCGGCAAACCCCGCACTACGGGGAAGCCTTCAGGCGCGCCGGTCTAACGCCCGAAGGGATGACCGAGCAAACCCTCGAGCTCTTACCCCTGCTGGAAAAGAGCACCCTGCATGCCACGGCCGCGGCGCAGATGCTTACTGAGCCCGCGGGCACCCTGTTTCCCGTCATGACCTCGGGCTCGACCGGCACGCCCTTGAGGGTCTTCCGGAGCCACCGCGATCAAGCTGAAGTATCGGCACTGTGGGCCCGAATCTTTCGTGCCTACGGGCACCACATGCTCCAGACCCAGCTCAACATCAACAACGGTGCGACGGTCGCCTCAAAGGGCCCGGTGGCGGCCCTGCGGAGGATGCGGATACTCCCTCCACTTCACCAGTTGTCCAGCTTTCTTCCGGTGGACCAGCACATCGAGGTCCTTCGCCGCACCCAACCCCACATGTTCAGCTCCTACGCCGTGAGCCTCGAGCTCGTCGCTGAGCGGATATTGGAGCGAGGCATAACCGACATCCGACCGAAGGTGGTCTACAGTTGCGCCATGCCGATGAGCGACCGTGGCCGGGAGCTGGCGGAACGGGCATTCGGAACCAAGCCACTCGATGTCTACGTCACCGCCGAGCTCGGACCCGTTGCCTGGGAATGCCCCCACACTCCCGGGTCGCTACACCTGAACGATGACATCCAGATTGTGGAGATTCTGGATGATCAGGATCGACGAGTGCGTGACGGCGAGGTTGGCCAGGTTGTGATTACCCAACTCAGCTGCACGGCGCAGCCGCTCATCCGCTACCGGCTCGGCGATCTCGCTGCCCGCCTGCCGTCTCGCTGTGGCTGCGGCCGCGGGCTGGGCCTGCTGAGCCGGGTGCAGGGACGCACCCGTCACGTCGTTCGCCTTCCTGATGGTCGAGTACTCTATGGAATCGGGTTCGGAGCGATCCTGAAGACCTTCCCTGAAGTGGCTCGCTGGCAGGCGCAGCAGGTTGCTGCTACCCGACTCCGGGTGCTGGTCGTCCCCACCAGGGCCTGGACGCAGGAGAGTGCCGCGGCCATTGTGCGGAAGCTGGTAGAGCGGTTGGGCGACAGCATGGACTACGAGGTTGACGCCGTAGACGACATCCCATTGGCACCGAGCGGGAAATTTCAAACCATTATCCCGCTCGAGCCGGCTGTTGCAGTGCTTACTTGACCAGCTTTTGAATCCGGGTTGCGATCTCCTCCCGTAAACGCTGGCTTCGGGTGATAACGAGCACGGTGTCGTCGCCCGCGATTGTGCCGATGATCTCAGACCATCCCGCCTGATCCAACGCCTCCGTTACCGCCCCGGCCGAGCCGCTGGCCGTCTTGAGCACCAGGAACGGACCAACCCCGTCCACGCTGACCAGGAGCGCAGGGAGCACTTGCCCTAGCTCGGGTCGCACCGCCGGCCGATGCGGATGGGTGTAGTACGCGCCTCCCTGAGGGTCGGCTAGTTTGGCCAATCCGAGCTCGCGGATGTCGCGCGAAAGTGTCGCCTGGGTAACGACGAACCCGTCATCCGCAAGCGCCTGCCGCAGCTCGTCCTGGCTTTCGATCCGGCGCTCGCGCACCACCCGGAGAATGGCGGCATGACGTTGAATTTTCATAGCGCTCGGTAGACGTCCCTCCCACCCAGGCAGGTCAACCTGACATCGGTCGGCGAGCTGGCGAGCACCAGCTCAGCGGGCGAGCTCTCCTCACCTGACTCACGCACCCGTATCACAGCGCAGTCACCCCATTTACCGGAACGGAGGCTACCGGTTTCGCCGACGAGGCTCAGGGCGCGGGCACCGCCCAGTGTGCAGAGTTCGATCACGGCGTCGGCGCTCAGTCGGACCAGGCTCCGGACGGCGCGCGCCTCCGCCAGCATGTCCAGTGGGCCGACGCTCACCTCGGAATCGGTCCCGATACCGACCCGGATCCCTGCCCGGAGCATGGTCCCGAGCGGCGCTGCTCCGTGTCGGTGGGCCTGGTTCGAAAGCGGGCAGTGCGCCACGGCAGCGCCGGAATCCGCCAGCCGTTCGATGTCCAACGGGTCGACCTGTACCGCATGAATGCACAGCGTTCGCTCGCTGAGGACCCCGTGCTCGGCCAACCACGCGACCGGCGACTGGCCGGAGGCAGATGGCAACGGAATTCCACGAGCTCTCAACGCCTCGGCGAACGGGCCGGAGCTGTTCGCCACGAGCTCTGCCTCCGCCACCGACTCCGCGATATGCACCGCCAGAGGCAGGCGCTCTGATCGAGACCACGCAGCCACAGCGCTGAAGAGCGGCCCGCTTACGCTGTAAGGCGCGTGGGGCGAGACGCCGATGCGTACCCGGTCGCCTGACCACCGGCCCAGCGCGGCCACCCGGTCGCGCAGACCGGCCAGACTTGCCTCGGCCTGATCCGGATGGGGGCCAAAGACTTCCTGATAGGCCACGCCGGATCCACCGGACTCTGCCAGCACCTGAACGGCCGCACCGCTATCGCCGGTGTCTGCTATAGTGGTCACCCCACCAGCATAACAGGCCTTCAATCCCTGCTGTGCGGCTTCGACGTACTCGAGCGGCTCGCGGCTGGCCTTCAGCTCCCTGAGCCGCCGAATCCAGGCAGGAAAGTCGCGCGCCTGGATCTGACCAGCAAAGCCGGTCAGCTCCAGATGGGTATGGGTATTGATCAGGCCGGGGAGAATGACCGCGTTGCCGAAATCCTCGGCCAGCACATCAGGAGGTCGGGGGACGCTCGAGTCAGGGCCCACCGCCTGCACCCTGCCCTCAGGTCCGATCAGCAGCGCACCGTGCTCGATCGGCGCGCCTTCAACGGGAATCAACCAGCGGGCGGCCAGCCGGCGCGCCCGCATTTCAGGGACGTGGAGTGGGCGCCGGCCCGGTCCCCCCCATGACTCCAGTACTACCCCCCGGGGCGGGGCTCCCGCCCTGAGGGGTTGGCGGCTTCGGGGCTCCGACACCCGGCGCAGTGGCCGGACCGGTGGGATTCTGCGGGGGTTCCGGCGCCTCGCCGCCCATCACTCCAATCGATCCGAAGGGCGAATGCACCGGGCAGAACGCCGCGGGCTCCGTACCCGGGATGAACGACTCGATATAGTGGACATCCTTGGGGCAGAACGGCGTGGCCTTGTAGCCCGTGGTCTTGTCGACGTCGAGCGCGCTGAGTCCAGCTGGACGGGACCACGCGGCCGGCAGGCTCCGCCGCTCATAAACCTCCTTCATCATGGCGCTCCACGCCGGGGCGACGAGCACCCCGCCCTGGGCGTTGGCCTTGATCTTCTTGGGCTGGTCGAACCCGATCCACATCCCGGTCACCATGTCCGGCGTGAAACCGATGAACCACACATCGTAGCCGTCGTTGGTGGTACCGGTCTTGCCGCCGGCCGGGAAGTTGATCCGGGCCCCAACCGAACCGACCGCCGTACCGTGGCGTACCACGTCGCGCAGCACGTCGGTCATCAGCCAGGCATGGAGCGTGTCCATCACCTCCACTGAACGCACAGCCGGCTGCCACACGATCTTGCCGCTGCGGTCCTCCACCCGTAGCACTCCGTTGGGGATGGTGCGGGACCCGAGGTTCGCGAAGGTGGTATAAGCCGCAATTATCTCCAGCGGAATTACATCGGCCGAGCCGATGTGAATCGAGGGGAACGCCGGCACCCGGGTGGTAAGGCCGAACTTGCTCGCCTCACTGATCACGGCCTGCTCGCCCAGTTCCATGCCGAGCTTGATCGCGATGATGTTGCGCGAGAGGTAGAGCGCGCGCCGCAGCGTCATCGGCCCGTCGAACTCCAGATCGTAGTTCTGTGGCGCCCAGGGCGGCTCGGTGGGATCGAGGTCCACGGTGAGCGGGTCATCCACCATCACGTGCGACAGCGGGTACCCAGCCTCGACCGCAGCCGCGTAGACGATCGGCTTGAAAGTCGACCCCGGCTGCCGCAAGGCCTGGGTGGCGCGATTGAACTTGCTGTCGTCGAAGTCGCGCCCACCCACCATGGCCCGGATGTAGCCGGTCTTCGCCTCCAGGGTCACGGCCAGCCCCTGGAGATACGGCGTCGTGGTCCGGCTGTTGTCGTCGCTGTTGTCGGTGCGCGCGTCCATGAACTGACGGTAGGTCTCGTGGGTGAACTTCCCGTCGGAGCCGCTCTCGATGGCCTCCAGCCGCGCCTCCAACGCCCGCTCGGCTGCCTGCTGGATATCGAGATCGAGGGTGGTGTAGATCCGGTATCCCGAGGTGTAGAGCTCCCGGCCGAATCTGGCCTCCAGCTGCTGGCGGACATACTCCACGAAGTACTCGGCCACGCCGCTGAAATCGGAATGGGAGGACAAGAGGAGGGGATAGGCCTTCCAGCGCTCGGTGTCCTCGGCGTTCAGCAGGCCGTTGTCCCGCAGGAGATTCAACACCGTGTTGCGGCGCTGGATGTTGAGATTGGGATTTCGGCGTGGATTGTAGCGGGTGGGCGCCTTCGGGATGGCGGCGAGTGTGGCCGCCTCCGCCACGTTGAGGTCCCGGACCGATTTTCCGAAGTAGCGCAGGGAGGCCGCTTCGACACCGTATGCGCCGTTCCCGAGCGGGATCTGGTTCAGGTAGATCTCGAGAATCTTGTCCTTGGGATACTACCGCTCGATGTCGAGCGCCACATGGGCTTCCCGGAGCTTGCGCCGCAATGACTTGTCAGTCCCGCTGATGTCCTCGTCCCAGATGTTGCGGGCCAGCTGCATCGTGATG
>DATMDQ010000105.1:0-55365 GCA_035557715.1 Gemmatimonadales bacterium | reverse complement strand
ATCGTCGAGGGTGACTCCACCAACTCGATTCGCACCCGCCGGGCGAACGAGGCGCTGGCGCGGTTCGTCGGGAGCAACGACAACATCGCCCGCATTCAGGAGTACCTGCGGGATCGCGACCGGCTGAGTCCGGTTCAGGCTCGTCAGCTCGACGCCATGCTCTACCTGGCCGCGGATATGCCGGCATCGGCTGGGCCCGTCGTGGCGGAGCGGATCGCTGCCGAGGCGGCGCAGACGGAGAAGCTCTACGGCTTTCAGTTCCGGCTGAACCGGAAGCCGATCACAGCCAACGCGATCGACGATACCCTGCGCCTCAGCCGCCGGCTCCCGGTGCGGCTCGCCGCCTGGGAAGCATCGAAAGCAGTGGGTCCGACCGTGAAGCCGGGAATGCTGCGCCTCCGGGAGCTGCGCAATGAGGTGGTGAGCTCGTTGGGCTATCCGGACTACTTCAGCTATCAGGTGTCCGAGTATGGTATGAGCGCCGACGAGATGCTCGCGCTCAACGACCGGCTGATCCGCGAGCTCAGGCCGCTCTACCGCGAGCTGCACACCTGGGCGCGCTATGAGCTGGCCAGGCGGTACGGGGTGCCGGTGCCGAACCAGCTGCCGGCCCACTGGCTTCCCAATCGCTGGGGCCAGGACTGGAGCTCGCTGGTGGCGGTGAAGGGGCTGGATGTGGATGCAGCCCTGGCCCCGCGCTCCCCCGAGTGGGTGGTGCGGCAGGCGGAGGACTTCTACCGGAGCCTTGGGTTCGACTCCTTACCGTCGAGCTTCTGGAAAACATCATCGCTCTATCCGGCCCCGGCGGACGCGCCCTATAAGAAGAACAGCCACGCGTCGGCGTGGCATATGGACCTGGACCGGGACGTCCGGTCGTTGATGAGCGTGGAGCCGAACCGCGACTGGTATGGAACAGCGCATCATGAGCTGGGGCACGTGTACTACTACATGAGCTATACCCGGCCCGAGGTTCCCCTGGTGCTGAGGGAGGGAGCCAACCGGGCCTATCATGAAGGCATCGGCTCCATGATCGAGCTGGCCTCACAGCAGCGGCGGTTTCTCGCCGGCCGGAAGCTGGTACCACCCGATGCCAAGGTGGACAGCATGGCGCAACTCCTCCATGAGGCACTCGCGTCCGTGGTGTTCATCCCGTTCGCTGCAGGAACCATGACCCGGTTTGAGCACTCGCTGTACGCCGGGCACTTGCCCGCCGACAGCTTGAACGCCAAATGGTGGGAGCTTGCCCGGCAGTATCAGGGCATCGTCCCCCCGTCGCCGAGAGACGAACGGTGGGCCGATGGACTCACCAAGACCCACGTCAACGACGATCCCGCGCAGTACTACGACTATGCCCTGTCGTACGCGCTGCTGTTTCAGCTGCACGATCATATTGCCCGGCAGATCCTGCACCAGGACCCGCACGACACCGACTACTACGGCCACCGGGAGGTGGGCGACTTCCTGAAACGGGTGATGGCCCCCGGAGCCACCCGTCCCTGGCGGGAGGTCCTGCGCGAGACCACCGGGCGCGAGCTCGATGCGAAGGCGATGGTGGAGTACTTCGAGCCGCTCCACGTGTGGCTCAAAGAGCAGAATCAGGGGCGAAAGGCGACTCTGCCCGATCTCTAGGCGGGTGTAGGGGTCTGACCGCATTCGAGGAGCGATCCAGCAGTTTGTTCCTGATTGTGCCGTGGCAAAGTTTTCGGAGGAGTCATGAGTGAAGAAAACGCACCGCTGACCGGGCCGGACCTCGAGGCCGGCATTCCGGTGGGCCAGGTACCAGACGGAGGCATGCTGGCCGGTCACGCGGGCGGGAAGCCGGTCCTCCTGGCCCGTCAGGGCGGCGAGTGGTTTGCGATCGGGGCCGTTTGCAGCCACTACAGCGGTCCGCTGCCGGAGGGACTCGTCGTCGGCGACACGGTGCGGTGCCCCTGGCACCACGCCTGCTTCAGCCTCCGTACCGGGGAGGCGCTCCGCCCGCCGGCGCTCAACGATCTGCCCTGCTGGCGGGTGGAGGAGCGGGCGGGGAAGGTCTATGTCGCCGGAAAGGCGCCGAAGACCAAGGCCCGCGGCCGCGCCGCTCAGCGCCCCAGCACGGTCCCGGGTTCGGTGGTCATCGTCGGGGCCGGGGCAGCAGGTGATGCCGCCGCCGAGACCCTGAGGCGGGAGGGGTATGAGGGTCGAGTAACCTTGTACGATACCGATCCCGACGCGCCCTACGACCGGCCCAACCTCTCCAAGGACTACCTCGCCGGCACTGCCTCAGAGGACTGGATCCCGCTGCACCCACCGGGGTACTACCGGGAGCGGGGGATCGACATCGTCCATGATCGCAGGGTGGCCGCAATCGAGCCAAAGGCCCGTCGCATTCGTCTCGACGACGGCGCCACCGTTGAGTTCGGAGCACTCCTCCTCGCCACCGGGGCAACCCCGATACGATTGCCTCCGGACATGGAGCGGCGTAATCCGAGTGTCCGCTATCTCCGCAGTTTTGCCGACAGCAAGGCGATCGTCGAGGCTGCGGGGAAGGCCAGACGTGCGGTGGTCCTGGGTGCGAGCTTCATCGGCCTCGAGGTAGCCGCCTCACTGCGCGCGCGCGAGCTGGAGGTGCACGTCGTGGCGCCGGAGCCGCGCCCGCTGGAGCGGGTGATGGGCCCGGAGCTGGGAGACTTCATCCGGCGGCTCCATGAGGAGCATGGCGTGCAGTTTCATCTAGGTCAGAAGGCGAGTGGGATCGGTGAAGGCGGCGTCACACTCGAGGATGGGGCCCGGCTATCGGCCGACCTCGTTGTCGCGGGCATCGGGGTCCGACCCAATCTTGAGCTGGCCGAGGCCGCCGGCTTACGGGTAGACCGCGGTGTACTGGTGGACGAGCGGCTCCAGACCAACGCTCCCGGGGTCTACGCCGCGGGCGACATCGCGCGGTGGCCGGATCCCCACACCGGGGAACGGATTCGGGTCGAGCACTGGGTGGTTGCCCAGCGTCAGGGACAGGCGGCTGCACGAAGCATGCTGGGTGAGAGCGACCGGTTCCGTGCCGTCCCGTTCTTCTGGAGCCAGCACTACGATGTGCCCATCAACTACGTGGGGCACGCGGAGGGCTGGGATTCGATCGAGGTCGATGGGAGCATTGCCGGCAAGGATTGCGCTGTGCGGTTCGTGCGGGGGGGTCGAGCGCTCGCCGTGGCGACTATCTATCGGGACCGGCAGAGCCTGGAGGCGGAGCTGGCAATGGAGCAGGCGCTCGTCTAGTTGGCTATCCGGAAGCGGTCTGCATCAGCTAGCTCAGCGGCATGAGAATCAGCCGCAGGCATTTTCTAGCCGGCATCGGCGCCGCGGGGGCGGCTGTCGGCGCCGATGCGTTCGGTTTCGAGGCCCACCGGGTACTACTCAGCCGCCACGAGGTTCGCATCGATGGGCTCCCGTCCGGGTTGGACGGTCTTCGCATCGCCCAGGTCTCCGATGTGCACTTCCCGGGAAACCAGCTTGCCGCCCGCGCCGCGCTCCAGCTGCTCCATCAGGAGCGCCCGGACATCGTCATTCTCACCGGCGACATGACCGAGTCGCTCGGCGCGATGGGTGACGTTCGCGGCTTCGCCGCGGCAGCGCGCGGCAGCCTTGCCACGGTCGCCCTGCTGGGGAACTGGGAACATCGGGCGGGCGCCGTGGGCCAGCCGGCTATCGACACCTACCGCTCCGCCGGCGTCGAGCTCCTGGTCAACCAATCGAAGACGGTCGACGTCGCGGGCGTCCCGCTGACTCTGGTTGGCTTGGACGACCCGGTCTCTGGAGCCCCAGAGCTTTTGGAGGCGCGGAAGGGAGTCGTCCAGGGTTCCACCGAGGTCTGGCTGGTGCACGCTCCTGGCATCGTCGACAGCATGTCCCGGAGCACTCCGACTTCGCCGGCGTTGGTCCTGGCCGGTCACACGCACGGTGGGCAGATCCGGATTCCCTTTCTCCCTCCGGTCAAGCCGACCGGTGCCGGCCGTTTCCTCGAGGGCTGGTACTACGACACCTTGGCCCCCCTCTACGTTTCGCGAGGAGTGGGCACGACCGGGATTCCGGCCCGATTCCGCTGTCCTGCAGAGCTACCGGTCTTTACGCTGCGAGCTGGCTGACCCTTTCAGCAGGTCCGCCGGCGTATAGGCAATGCCACCCAGCACCACATGTCGAATTCTTCTCGTGTTGGCGAGCTTCGCCAGCGGGTCCGCCTCCAGCACCACGAGGTCGGCACGTTTTCCGACCTCGACGGTCCCGACGTCACCGGCAATGCCAAGCGCCTGGGCCCCGTTCCTGGTGGCCATCCTGAGAACATCGCCTCGTGACACTCCAGCGCTCTCCAGCAGCTCGAGCTCCTGATGGAACGCCACGCCCGGAATGACCCAGGGGCTCGCCAGGTCGGAACCAACCGTGAGCAACACCCCGCCCTGGTGCAGCCGCCGAATCAAGCCGAGCTGCTTGGGCCAGACCGCCTGGACCCGGTCGAACTCCTGAGCGGTCCAGTCGCCCGTGGGCATCCCGAGCACACGCCAGTTGGCGAGCACCTCGGGCACCAGTGCGGTGTCCGGATCCTTCTGGTAGATCGAATCCCGCCACCAGAACTTCGTGTGATAGGCCACCAGCGTCGGATCGACAGACACACCCCGCTGCGCCAGCGCGCTCACCATGGAATCAACGGCCGGAGCACCGAGCTGAAGCCATTCCAGCCAGGCGATGCGTGCCCGCATGCCCCGTCCGAGTGCAGCGTAGTCTGCCCGATGGGATTCCGGGATGTACGTCTCGTGCCAGTTGCCCGCGTGGGCGATGAAGTCGATGCCGTCCTGGGCTGCCTCGGTCCACGACGTGCGTTGCAGGTGGCCGATCACCTTGAGCCCGTGGCGGTGGGCCTCGTCGACAGCAATTCGGAGTTGAGATGGGGTGATGCGGGCGTAGAGCTTGATGAAGTCAACTCCCGCTGCCGCCTGGTCCCGAATTGCACTCCGAATCTCAGGTTCGGTCAACCGTGGACTCGACAGGATCGGCCCGGCGGTGAAGATCCGGGGTCCCAGCACGCCGCCGCGCGCGACGTCGCCTCGCAGGGCTACCGCAGCGCTGAGCGGAGATGCGCCCGGATCACGGGTGGTGGTGATCCCACGCGACAGCGCGACCCGCAGCAGCCGTTCAGCGAGGGCGCGATCGTAGGTGCTGTCGAGCGCCCCGGCCGGGGTGCGGCGGTATCGCATTGCCCCGGTGGTCACGTGGTAATGCATGTCGATGAAGCCGGGCGTGACAAAGTGATTCCTGAGATCGAGCACCCGGGCGCCGGACGGCACCGAGATCCGGGAGGAGGCCCCGACCGTGGAGATGCGCCCACTCCGAACGATGATCGTCGCGTCGGATAGCGGTGGCCCGCCTCGGCCATCGATGAGGGTCACATGGGTCAGCGCCAAACTGGGCGGTGCATCCGCGCGGTCGGCCGGGGGACAGCCGATGAGCAGCAACAGGCCTGATGAGAGGTGATTCACTCTTCACCAAGTCCTACTCGCCGGCCTGGAGGACGACGGCGGTGCCGCTGGCGCTGACCATCAGCATTCCGCCGCCGGACCCCACCTGAATCGTCTCGTAATCCAGGTCCACGCCCACGATAGCACCGGCACCGAGCTCTTCCGCTTCATCCGTCATTTCCTGTACGGCGATAGCCTTCGCGGTGCGAAGCTCCTTTTCGTATGCCGCCGACCGGCCACCGACGATGTCGCGAATCCCGGCAAAGAAGTCCTTGAAGATGTTGGCACCGAGGATCGCCTCACCGCTGACGATGCCGAGATGCTGTACGATCCGGTACCCGGCAATCGTGGGGGTCGTGACCACGAGCATGGGTCCTCCTAGGGTTGGAGCAGCTTGCAGACTCTGAGGATGGTAGTCCAGTTGCGGGTGGTGGCGCGCACTCCGAACTGTTTCTCGATGAGGGTATTCGGTTCCAGCGATGAGGCTCCGAACCGCCGCCAATGGCACAGGACGAACCTTCCAGACATGCCGACCAGGCTCACTTGCCACTGCTCGCCGGCGGGATAACTCCAGGGCAGCACGGGAGGCTTGGGGAGCCGCCGGTCCAGGATGCTGACGAACCGGCGCAGATTCGGATCCTTCGATGAATCCGGAAACGGCTCGGCCGCGGCAAGCTTCAGAAGATCACGTCCCTCGCACACCATGAGGTCGCAGGCGAACGGCAGCCGCCGGAGGAACTCGGCTCGGAGCGCGGCGTGACCGATCTTTCGACGGACCACGAAGGTCCCGGCCGCTCCGAGGTTCGACACCTCGAGGTGCTCCAGCTCTCGGGCAAGGAGGCTGGGCTGAAACCGCTTGGCGCCCCCGACATTCACGCCGCGCATGAAGACGACCAGCGCCATGGTTCGCCGCGACTATGACCCTGACTCGGGCCCGCTGTTCCACATGTCCAGCTGCATCCGCCACCCGGCGGGCTCCCGCCGCCAGACGACCAGGTATTTCCCTCTGAACGGGCCCCACGCTTTTCCGTCCCGCTCGCCGGCGATCTCGTAGGTCCCGTGGTCATACGCGTGCTTGCCGTCAATGACCACCCGGGCGGGGGTGAGCTGATGCCGGGTCACCTTCCCGCCCTTTCGCGGTGTCCAGTAGCGCTTGATCGCCTCGGGTCCCGTGATGGCATCGGAGCGCTCGGGGAAGATCACCGCATCCGCGGTATAGAGCGCGGTCAGGGCGGCGACATCGCCTCGCATGTAGGCGGCGGAGAACTGACGCCCCGCTTCGGAAATCGCGGCGCTGTCGGACCGGCTTGTCTGAGCCTCGGCCGAGCGAGAGGAGGACGCAAGCCCCAACAATGTGACCGTGAAAATGAGTGATCGGCTCATCGTTTCCCTGCGAAGGAGGTGCTTGCAGTTTCGCTGCCGAGTCCGTAGCGGTCTCGCAGGACGCCGAGATGATGAGTCACATGCCCCACGATGATGTAGGCCAGGGCCCGCGCACTGACCGGGTTGCCACTGGCACTGCCACGTCTTGACCAGGAGGCCGGGGGCAGGCCGTTGAGCAGCGAGATTGTGCTGACCCGCACGGCATGGAAGTCGGCCGCCAGGTCACGAAGGGACCTCTCATCGAAATCGGCGACCGGCACATAGGCGTTCTCATCGAAGCCGGGCAGCGGTGTGACATCGCCCCGGCTGATGCGGAGCAGCCGGTAGCTGAAGATTCGCTCCACATCGGTGAGGTGTCCCAGGATCTCCTTGACGCTCCACTTACCCGGCGCGTACGGGGCCAGGGCCGCGGTGTCATCGAGGGCTCCGAACAGCCGGTCCACCTCCGCCAGCTGGTCGATCAGTTGTTCGCCGATATTCTCACCCGGCACCCTGGCGATGTAGCGCTGATAGTATGGAGCCGCCTCATCAGCGGCAGGAAGGGGGATCGAGAGTGAGGCCATTTCAGCTCCAATGCGGTTGTCAGAAACGCAAAGCAATCACGAAAGCACGAAAAATGAAAGGTCACGTCCCTGAGGAGCACTCCGGTCGGGACGGCAGCTCACAATACGCTTTGTTGCTGTGGGCTGTTTCGTGCTTTTATCCTTTTCGCCTACACCCCAAACTGAGTGAAGTGATGATTGATGTGCAGGTACACCAACCGGCCCCACTCCCAGGTCGGCAGCGGCCCGAACGCGGGATGGGGGCTCCACTGGCAGCCCGGCTTTCGCCCATGAGCCACGAACCGGCGCAGCGCAGCTTCCCACGCCTGACGGTCCTCGTTCCATTGACCCGGCTGGGTCTGCTGAAAGACAGGCATAGTCGGGACCTTTCCCTTGGGCCAGGGAAGGCCGTACACGAAGAGCCACCGCAGCGGAAACAGGCGGAAGGGGGTGGATTTCGGTTGGGATGAGATTTCCCCGAGCGGGACCCGAAGCGCATCGACTAGGTGACAGAGCATCTGGGCGGCATGCATCCGTCCCCACCGGGCGGGTGTTTCCGGGCTGAGCCGGGCGGCACGACCACGGACCGCGGCTTCGAGAGCGGGATCGAAGATCGAGGGCATGCTAGTGGTCTCGAGCGAGATCAGACTGCGTCGACCGCCACGCAGGTGCGGGCCCACGGTATGATCTCGAGCCGCTCCATCGGGATCGGGTCACCGGTGTTCTCACAGACGCCGAAGCGGTCCGGCTCCTCGTAGAGCCGGCGCAGGGCATCGTTGATTTCCTCCAGCTCGCGGCTGGCCCGCTCGGCCTGGACGGTGTCCATTTCCTGGTCGTAGCTGTCGGTGCCGTGGTCCGCCACGTGGAAGGGATAGTCGGACAGATCGCCTGATGCGGCGGTCACAGTGGTTGCGCTGTCATCATCGAAGCGGCGCAGGATGCTGAGCACCCTTGCACGCTCTTCGAGCAGTCTCTTCTCGATGCGGTGCCGCTGTTGCCGGGTCAGTGCCATCGTTCCGTCCACTCCAAGCACGTTCACGAGCGAAATGCTGCGCTCGTCTTTTCAAGCTTGGGCCCGCGCCATGCGGAATGCAACACCCGGCGGAGGGAGGGGATTGAAGGGTGGGCTGCTCGCCAGGCACGGATGCCACCCCGGCGAGGTGGAGCAGGCTGGCCACGAGGAGTCCGGTCCGTCGTCGGCCTAGATGGTGCGAATGGCGGCGCGAACCCTGGTAGCCAGCTCGGGCGGGACGTCGGGGAGCTCGTGGACGATGCGGGCATGAACCACTGCCTTCTGGAGCACCTCTTCATCCGTCGTTCCGCGTACCTCGAAATCACAGTTCAGGCCGACATCGCGGCAGCGGAGTTGCTTTGCCATGGAAGCCCTCTCGGTGCGGGTTGTGACCGGTGCCAAACCACTGATGTACAGGCGATTGGCGGGTCCGTCAACCCGCGTCGTCTTCTGGCAAGTGGACCACGGGCAGCTCGAGCCGCCACAGAATCGCTGCCAGACGGAGCCCGGCAATCACCCCCATACCCACCAAGGCAGCCACATCCGGCGGAACATTCAGGCCCTCGAGTAGCAGATAGCTGACGGCGCCGATAATCGCGGCGGTCGCGTACAGGCGCCCCGGCCGCATTACCAACGGGATCTCGGCAGTGAGCACGTCGCGGAACACGCCTCCGGCAACACCAGTGATCGTGCCCATCAGGACAGCGATGAGGTCGGAATAGCCCGCTTGCTCTGCAATCTGGACACCCACGATAGTGAAGAAGGCCAGCCCCAGCGCGTCGGCCATCAGGAGCGCGCGGCGGGTGGCGATCCAGAAGCGGACGTACGCCAGCGTCAGCGCGGTGGCCCCGAGGATAACCCAGAGATGGGTGGTATTGGCCATCCAGAAGATCGGATGCCGGTCGAGGAGGAGGTCGCGCAGCGTGCCGCCACCAATCGCCGTCACCACGGCGATAACCGCGACACCGAGCACATCCAGGCCCTTGCGGCCGGCGGCAAGCACGCCGCTGACCGCAAAGACAGCCACGCCGAGCAGCTCGAGGAGGTAGCGCATCGGCGCCGGCTACCTTACCTGGAAAGTGCCTCGAACGGGGTGCCAATCCTTCGCACTCGACGCGAAGCCCACGAGCTGTTTGTCGCGAAAGTTGAGCGCGACGGTGAGAGTGTACCCGGATGGGGCCAGGTACGACACCAGGTACACCTGATCGGCTGCTCTAGTGGCAGCGTACGGCGGCCGTTCCTTGGCTGGTGAAGCTGCGGCGCTACCCGGCTTGTCCGCCTTCGCGGCGTCGGCATCGCTCCATGTCACCGTACCATCCGGGTGGAACACATGCTCGTGCGTCTTGCCCTTGGTCGGGCCATCGGTCCAGATGAAGCGAATGGTCTTGCCGCGAATCTCGGTAGCACGTTCGATGTCTGTCATTGACTCGATCTCCTGCGAGTGTTTGTCAGCATCCTTCCCCGGAACCATGCTGAGCCACGGCCAGGCCCGCAGCGCGGCCAGTAGCCCAGGCCCAGAGAAAATTGTACCCGCCGATCGGCCCGAAGGCGTCCAGTACCTCGCCGCAGAGATAGAGGCCCGGATGCCGCCGGCTTTCCATGGTCCGGGGATCGATCTCCGCCAGACTCACTCCGCCTCCGGTCACTTCCGCCTTCTTGTAGCCCTCATCTCCCGTCCAGGGGAGTTCGCCGCGCACCAGCACGTCGATCAACCGAAGCCGCTCCTCTCGCCCGAGCTGCGCCAGCGGCCTCGACTGAGGCACTCGAGCCATCTCGACCAGCGCGTCCGCCAACCGCTCAGGCAGCTGGCGCCGAACCGCACCCGCCACGGTCCGAGTTCCTTCGGGCTTGAGCGCCGCCTCCCACCCGGCCTCGTCCAGCCCGGTCCATCGCACCGAGAGCCGGGCTTCGCTGGTCCCTTCCAGTCGGGATCGCGCTACGACGTGGGAGACATCCAGTACCGAGGGGCCGCTGTAGCCCCGGTGGGTAAAGAGGAAACCGCCGGTGGCGTTTGCCTGGCGACTGCTGTCCCGTGCCGTTGTGGTCACCGGCAGTGAGACTCCGGCCAGCGCGCCGAACACCGCCGGCTCCGCCACCACCGGCGTGAGTGCGGGATAGGTGGGGTGGATGGTATACCCGAGCCCGGCCAGGATGGCGAGGCCGCGTCCGTCGCTCCCGGTGCTCGGCACCGAAAGCCCCCCGCTGGCCACTACGACCGCGTCCACTGTGAGCGGTTGGGTGCCCTCCCGCTCCACGTTCCATCCGCCGGCCGTTGGAGCAAACCCGGTAACCGTTGTGCCGGGAAGGAAATGAACTCCTCGGCGAGCAGCCAGCGCCAGCAGGCCGTCCCGCACGTCGCGCGCGCGATTCGATGCCGGAAACAGCTTGGCCGACTCTTCCTCCTCGACCAGGATCAATCCGAGCTCGCCCTCGAAGAAGGCGATCTGCTCCGCCAGCGGCCAGGATCGGAGCATTTTCCTGAGTGTGTTGGGAGAGGAGTCGGTGACGAACCGGCGCTCATCTACCCGCGCCGGGAGAATGTTGCAGCGGCCGCCGCCACTGATGAGGATCTTGCGGCCCCCATCGCGGGTACGCTCCAGCAACAGGGTCTCCGCCCCCGCGGTGGCGGCAAAGATGGCCGCCATGGTCCCGGCGGCGCCGGCGCCGATGACGGCGACTCTGGTCAAGGCCGAGAGGACCAGTTCGGCTCAGCTACGGGTGGGAGCCGGCTGACTCCGTGTGGGCGACAGCGCGTCTCTGGCTGCCGACTTGAAGGGACTGAAAGAGGACCCGGGCCGTGGTGGCGACGTCCTGAACCGCGTTGTCGAACGCGTCCTGGTTGGCGCGGGATGGCGCGGTAAATCCGCTGATCTTGCGGACGAACTGTAGCGCCGCGTCGTGCAGCTCCTGATCGGTCGGCGCGTGCTCCGGATGCCGCAGCTTCTTGATGTTCCGGCACATGTAACGTCTTCCCTTTCCCTGGCAGTTGCGGTGTTTCTGTACGGTACAAGGAGGGATATTCGGATAGCAACATTCCCGCCAGCCTGCCACCCCCGGATGTGTCCCGGGTCTAAGGTCTCACAATATGTCCCCCCGTCCAGTCGGCTTCCGCGGCCGGCACATCGTCGTTGCCGACGAGGACAAGGCTGTCGTGGGCCTGGTGATCGGGGCCCTGCTTGCCGAGGGCCACGCCGTCTTCTATGCCTACGACGGACTGTCTGCCTTTCAGCTCGCACTCGGGCTCAAGGTGTGCGATCTCCTGATCAGCAATACCCGGGTGGGCGGCGCGGTGGGCATCGATCTTATCCTCGAGCTGCGAGAGCATCTCCCGCAGCTGGCTATCCTTTATCTCTCCAGCAGCAGTCGCTCCACACCGGAATTGGAGGAGCGGCTGCCCCCCAATGTGCCAATCCTGCGCGAGCCGTTCAGCGCTGACAAGCTCCTTGCTGCGGTGCGCTATCTCCTGCCCTAGCTCAGGTCCACCCAGCTCCCACCGGTCGGCGAGCGCCTAGAAGAGTTCGACCAGTTCAGGATTGCGGGTGCGGAGTGCCGCGGCAGCGCCGGGCTGATCGGCCGCCAGCGCAAAATCGCGAAAATCGAATCCGGGCCCCACGGTGCAGCCGACCAGGGTATACCACCCGGTGGAGCGCGCGGCCTGCCACCACCCCGCGGGAACGGTATGCGCCGGGCGTTGGTCGCCCTCGATCGGGCCCAGCCGGTAGCGGCTCGCCGGACCGCCATCGGCCGGCGCCATCCAGAGGTCGAGCGCCGAGCCCTCATAGAAGTGCCAGACCTCATCCGACTGCACTCGATGCCAGCGGCTCACCGCCCCATCCGGCAGCAGAAAATAGATGGTCGTGAGTGCCGCGCGTTGCTCCCGTCCATCTGCCGGCAACACGGTCGCGCCGGACCGATAGAGTTCTCCGTAGTAGCCGCCCTCGGGATGGGGGATCAGTCCGAGTGCGGCAATAAGGCCCTGGGCGCGAGCGTTCACGTTGGATTCAGGCCGCGGACTCAGGTTCGCGGGCAGAAGGTGGAGTGGGACACGGAGGCGCTGCTGATATCAAACGGTCCCCGCCACGCCATCGAAGAACTCGACGACCCCGGTCTCCAGTGAATACTCGGCACCGACGACGCGCAGCCCTTCATCCTGAATCAATTGCTCGAGCACCTCCGAGCCGTGTCGGAGGTGATCCACCGAGCTCCGGATGTTGGCCCGGACTCCATGCATCACCAACGCCTTCATATCGTACCTGAGGTCGGTCGCCAGCAACCCCTCGAGCGAGGGGCGTACCCGGTCCACGATCGCGTGCAGGTTGCGAGACTGGTTTTCGGTGGGTCTCTGGAGCTCCTCCAGGGTGGCCACGATTGCCCCACACTGTGAGTGGCCGAGGACCACCACCAGCCGCGTCTCGTAGCGCGCCGCGGCGAACTCGACGCTGCCGATCTGCGACGGGGCCACGATGTTCCCCGCGACCCGAATGACAAACAGGTCCCCCAGACCCTGATCGAACACGATCTCCGCCGGAACCCGTGAATCGGAGCATCCAAGGATGATCGCAAACGGCTGCTGCCCCGCCGTCAGCTCCGCGCGTTTGATGTGATTCGAGAACGGGTCGGCCCCGCCCAGGTTGGAGACGAACCTGAGATTCCCCTCTCGCAGGCGGTCGAGTGCTTCGCGCGCTGGAACCATCGACTATCGACTCTCGCTATCCCCGGGGTGAATGACAGGACCGGACCGCTATCGGCCATGGCGGACGTACCCTACCCAATCCGGAAGCCCCTTGAAGCTGGTGATGGAGCTGCCGGTGACGGCATACAGCATCCAGATGGCCGGCGTGCCCGGCGTCCCATCGATACCTACTACGACCAGGCTCAGATGCGCGGTCGTATCGGGGGCGAGCTGGAGCTGCGCTTCGACGCAGGTGGGGGCCGCGAGCCCGTCTCCGCCCTCACCGCAATCGTTCGCTTCCCATCGAATCGCAGAGGCCACGCCGCCGGCCACTCGAGCCAGCCATTCTCCGAGTGGGAGGTGGGGAAAGCCAGAATCCAGAGACGAAACCGGCACCCGCTGCGCCAGCTGGACCAGGTCGGGCTCCTGCGCGGCTGCCGACCCGGCAGTGGACAGGGCGACAAGGAGCAGCGCCACCTCACGGACTGCATGCACTGGTCAGGCGGTCCGGCGCGAGCGGGTGACCAGGGCATCGATTCCCCAGCCGACCATTGCTCCCAGCACCGCATAGAGCGCGGTCGCGAGCAGTATTCCCGCGACACCGTTGGGTACGATGCCGAATTCCTGGGCTGGAAACAATGCGGTGCCGAAGAGTGCCCGGGCACTCCCATAGTAGGCATGCGACAAGCTCAGGTACGCCCGGAATCCCCAGTCGCCCGCAATCATGAGGGGCAGTGTCCACATGGGCAGGGCGCCGAGCAGTAATGCGCCGCCAATAGCTGCGCGGGCTGGTGAGAGCCGCCAGGCGCCTCGCTTCGCTTCAGGCATGGACCCGTCCGGTTCGCTGTGAGGGCAATGTGGAGGCTTCCGGTGCAGGTGCGGCTCAGCTCGCAGCCTGCCCGAGGACTTCGCGCACGAGGGCCCGAACCTGCTGGTTGTTCATCATGAACGTATGCGAAGCGGGCAGCTCGAAGACCCGCGCCTGCGGGCTCAACTGAGTCTCAGCGACCGCTACGACGCCGTCGTTTGGCTCTCCTTCGAATAGATTCATCCCCCTTGCCCAGGCCCTGGTTCCCGCGATGACCGTGAGGGGAACCTGGGGAATCGGCATGTGCGCGAAGAACTCAGGTTGCGCGAGCAGCTGGCCGGACTCCCCATTGACCCAACGATAGAGTCGCGAATGCTGGAAGCGCCGTGCCAACCGGGGCGGCCGATTGGGAGTACCAAGCATAACGATGCATCTCGGCAGTGGCAGCGCAGCGGGCCAGTCGGCGAGAGCGCTGCGAAGGATCAGCCCGCCCAGGGAGTGCCCGATGGCCGCATAGGGCTCGTGGGTGGCGGCGGCTGCCTGAAGCCGGCGGCGGACCCGTGCGGCGATGGCGCTATATGCCTCAAGTGCGCCGATGTAGGCGCACATCTGCGGCTGGTGGCCGGCCCGGCGGAGATCGCGTGCCAGGCCCAGCAGCGACAGCGGCGTTCGGCCCAGCCCATGAATCAAGAGGACGCGCATTCAAACACGGCTCGGTTATCTACCCTGGTACGGCTGTGAGGAGCGTGGGGCGTAGGGCGCCTGTTCATCCAGCGACTGCCGATACATTAGGCAGCCACGGAGGAATTCCGGCCACACGGGTACGGTAGGAACTGGATCCGTTTTCTCGGGCAGGAGGCCCCAAAGCGCGGGGTGGTGCCAGCAGAGCTCCTGGCCCGTGCTGTCCCGGTGGACACGAATGCCCCGGCGGAGTTTGCGAACCTCTTCCATGAGCTGCTCGCGAGACATGCCGGCGAGATCTTCGTCTACGATGGTTGCCATGGTTGTGCTCAGTCTCAGGATCGGAAGCCGACTACCACCTGCCGAGCCTCGGGCCGGTCGACTCCGGGCCAGAGATCACTGTGCCATTCGACGATCGCCTCGATCTCGGCAAGCAGCACCCACAGATTGCCGTGGTCCAGCTTCGGATGGAGCTTCTCGATATTCTCCAGCTCATCCCGGGACTGCACGGCGCCCAGCCGCCGCAGGACTGTGTCGAGGTCGGCCTGAGTAAGGGCGCGCAGATCCCAGACCCGGAGCGGCACCATTTCCGCCTTGTCGTCCACCGCAAACACGTTCTTGATGTAGAAGGATTTGCCGGAGCGCAAGATCAGCTCGAGCACGAGGGGTGGGATCGTCTGACCCTTGGCCAGATCGAGGTACTGCCGCACCGTCAGGCTCATGAGCCAACCCTTTCCCGTTGTTCCGCCTCGAACCGCCGCTTGATTTCATCCGGTGTTACGGCCTCGAGCTCGTGTCCCAGCAGCCACTCATGCCCGAACGGATCGCGCAGCCGGCTCTGTCGTTCCCCATGCCCGTAATCCGCTGGCTCCCGCAACACCGTCGCCCCGGCGGTGCGAGCGCGGGCGGTGAGGGTGTCCACATCGTCCACGTGCAGGTGGATGGTCGTCCCGGTGCCGCCGAACGCGAGCGGGCCGCGGATGCCATACTCGGGATGCTCGTCGACCAGCATTAGCAGCACTGGACCCAGCCTAAGCTCGGCGTGCGCGACCCGCCCCTGCTGATCGGTCAATCGCATGACCTCCTCGGCTCCGAAGAGACGGGTGTAGAAATCCAGTGCCGCCGCTGCATCGTGCACACAGAGATAGGTATAGACATCACGGATTACCGGCAGTGAATCGTCCGTCTTCTCGCCCATCGTCCTTTCCCTCCGTTCAATCTCCCAGCCGGCAGGAGTCATCGCCATTCCAGTCCTCTCACTCGCCGCCAATGCCCCGAGTCAGGTAGGCCCAGGCCGCGCCAATCGCCAACACGAGCCCAGCGGTGCGGAAGAAGCCGCGTTCCTTGCTGCCCACCCGCAGCGAATCGACTGCCGCCAAGGGCACCCGGACGCCGCAGCTGTCGCAGGTCGGTGGCTGGGTGAAGGGCACTCCTCGAAGCGCCTCCCGCTCGAGGGTGACGGCATGTAGGAGGGTGACCCGCTCGCCCTGCCACACCTGCACCTGTGCCCGGGTCGGGAGCACGCGGGGGCCTAGATCCTCCACACGATGCCAACCTCCACCGCAGGCAGAGGCCGTGGCCGTGAGGATCAGCAGGCTAGCGAAGGACCCTGGCCGAGACACTCTCAAACCTACGCTGGCTTGAAAAATCCCGCAGCTACTCGCCCCGGCCGCGCTGCCGCAGTGCAGTCCGTCCTGAATCTTCCAGATGCCAGGGGGTGTTTCGGGTGGGGTGTGATTTCCTTAAAACATCGAGGTTAGCCGCTCCCGCTCAGGGCCCGGCTCCACAGCATCGGGCCCAGCGCTCCTGGCAGGTGGCACACGATAGCGCTGGAACCAGGGCGCGCAGGGCTTGGCGGCTGAACCACTGTTCGGCCGACGCGCGTCGAAGCACCAGCACTGACACCGGTAGGTTCAGGGCGACGGCTGTAACCAATCCAGGCGCATACCCACCGAGGAGCGCCACCGCTGCCACCACGTGCCAGACTGCGTTGAGCAGGAGCGTGGCCCACAGGGCGAGCACTAACCACAGCGCGGGTCGACTGGCGGGCCGGACAGCAGCCCACACACTAAAGGCCAGCGGGATCCCAGTGGCTAGCGCGAGCGCCAGCCACATCTCGCCCGGGCTGACCGGTCCGATCCAGTCCCGGATCCCGGTCGGTAGCCGGCCGAGCACGCGGGGCAGGTACCGAGGGAAGAGAAGGCCTTCCTCGAGGTTGTGGAGGGCGAGCACGGCTGGTAGCAACCATGTGGCCAAGCGCCGGGTCATCGGTCAGCGCCACCACGGGCGCAGCACGCTGGCGCTCTCGGGCCGCAGGAGCGCGAGCACAATGCCGACCCCGACCGCGAGCGCAACTCCGATTAGAATGCCGATCAGGAGCAGCACGGCAGCCGATCTTGGTCCGCGCGCCAGCGACATGGCAGGAATCTCCAGGCAGGAGGCCGAACTCTGCGACATCGTAAGCCATTAATAAATAACGGCTTACGGCGGCACACCTCGACGGCATCTCAAGGTTTTTGGGACCCGCTGCCGGCGAAAATCGGCCGATCACAAATCATCAACAGCGCCCGGCCATCCGGAGTGTCGATCTCACCCAGACGACGGAACCCGGCCTTCTCATAACACCTGATGGCGCGCGAATTCGAGGGGGACGGATCGGTCTGTATGCGGGTGACGACGGGATCGGTGAACAAGCGCTGCACGAAGGCCCGCACCATTGCCGTGCCGACGCCGCGTCCAAGCTGATCGGCACGCGCCAGGAACTGATCGATTCCGCGCACGCCGGGATCCTGCTCGTCCGGCCACCACCCCTCGCCCGAATCCTTCGCGACATACGACTGGATGTAGCCGATCGGCAGCCCATCGCCAAGCACGAGATAAGCCCGCGTGGTCGACTGCCGGCGGATCAGCGGCTCAAACTCCTGTTCGACTTCAGCGAGCGAAGGTGTTGGAGACCACCACTCGGCGACGTGTGGCCGCACGAGCCATTCGTGCAGCATTGGCAGATCCGCTACGGCCAGTGGTCGAAATGTGATACTGGGCATCAGCGTCCTAGGCGGCCGAGGCGGCCGGGGCCGTCAAAGTGACGTCGCAGTACTCGAAGCGGTCGTCGCGCCGAACCCGCGCCCCCGTCTGGATGGAAAGTGGCTGCCGGAAGATCGGGCCGGCATACACGCAGGTGTGAAACTCCCCGCGCTCCCCGCAAGGATCGACCGTCGGCGGGAGGTCCCTCAGGAGCGCCGCATCAAACTCCCGACCCGCGAATTCGGGGCCGAGCTGCGTGGTGTCCACACAGGTCAGGATGGCGCGATACCCCGCGGTGACGAAGTTGTGGGCGAGGCTGGCCGTGTCCAGTCCCCAGAGCGGAAACGTCGGCTCCCACCCGAGCGGCGGCAGGAGACGCTCGCGGTAGGCCCGGACCTCCGTCAGGAACAGGTCTCCGAATGCCAGGTGGCGCGCGTCCGGGTGCTGCTGGCGGACGGTCGAGAGGGCGTGCGCCAGCGCTTCCTCGTAGATCGCATTGCTGGCGGCAGCGGGAATTGTCGCCTCGATCAGCGGCAGCCCAAGCGCAGACACCTGGGCCTCGAGCACGGTTCGGCGGACGCCGTGCATACTGATCCGGTCAAAGTCGCGGGTGATGGTGGTGACCAGGGCCACGACCTCCACTGTCGGGTCTGCCCGCAGGGCGGCGAGCGCAAGGCTGCTGTCTTTACCGCCGCTCCACGCGAGGGCCACCGGCTGTACGGCCATCGGCTCAGCGCACTACCGGCGCGAGGAGCGAGCGCCACAGCAGGTAGCCTGCCCGGGTCAGGTGCAGGCTGTCAGCCTCGAACAGCTCCGGCCGTGGCTGTCCCTTGCGATCCAGCATGGGTGTGAAGACGTCCACGTACGTCTGAAGGCTGTCGCGCTCGATGTCTGCCCGGATGCGCCGATTCGTCTCCCGCATCCGGTCGAGGTAGGCGCGGCGGGAGGGACTCGGCTTGATCGAGACGAACGCGAGCCGAGTTGCCGGCAGGGCGGAGCGCAGCCGGGTGACCAACCCGCGGTAGTCAGCCAGTACCCGATCGGGCATCAGCCCATGCGCCATGTCGTTATCGCCGGCGTAGAGCACAACGAGGCGCGGCTGATAGGGAGTCACGATCCGGTCCATGTAAAAGACGACATCGGCCATGGTGGACCCGCCGAAGCCCCGATTCAGGAGCGGCACGCCGGGGAAGTCGGCCGCCACGTCGGTCCAGTTCTTCATGGAAGAGCTGCCGACAAATACTACGCCACCGGGCGATGGCGGGCTTGCGCGGTCGGCCGCCTCGAAGGCCTGGATGTCTGCTTCGAAACGCTTCGGGTCGAGCCCCGGCGCGGCGGGCGTCTGCGCGAGCAGCGCACCGGCACAGACGCCCGCCAGGAGCAGGGTCGCCAGCTGGGGCCCGGACGGGATCAGGCGGATCATGAGCCGCTCATCGGACGCTGGCCCCCCACCCGGAATCCCTTGACCGCGGCCCTACCCAGCCAGATGGCGGTCAGAAACGGCCGCGGCTCGCGGCACGATGACCTGGGTGCTAGGGGATGCCGGAGCCGACCCATGCCTGGCGGGAGTCCGGGGGCAGATCGGAAATGCGACCCAGGTGCTCTGGCGAGTCGATATCGACGAGGGTGTCGTTGCGATACACAAAGGCCACTCCATAGGGACCGGCGTGCCGGAGCCTCAGCTCGATGACGTGAGCATGAATGGGATTTCTCCCCACGTCCTCGCCTGCAACCCATTCTTCGCTGACCACGCGATCGCGGAGCGGCTGCAGCCGCCGGACGACCTGCTGAGGCGATAAGCCATAAGGAAGCACTTCGTCCAACGTGCTAAGTGGGAGAAGCACGTCCTTTGCTGGGAGATTGTATATCCTGCGTATGTCGGCAGTAAGTGTCCGCATCTGCCTCTGTTGGCGCCACCCGTTAGCAACCAGTAGGCCAAGTACCAGAAAAAAAACCGCTACAACAGTGCCGACTCTCCGTGCTGACACGTAGCTCCTAGGCAAGGTCTACCGGGCCCGGAATCGGGCCAGCGGCCCACTGGCGCCTTTGAGGATCAAGGTTGAGTCAGTCGACTCATATGTTGCCGTAAGCGGCAGGGCAGCCAGGAAGCTGCGTTCCAGATCATCCCCGTCAGCGCAGGCCATCTTGGTGGCGAGGATTGGTCCGAAGCGAAGGCTGTCGCCCGAGAGCGTGTAGCTCGCGCGGAAGTGGTTGCACCCGGCAAAGCCGGCGGCATGGGAGGTGGTGTCGTCCAGCCGCAGGGTGGCCGGTTGGTTGCCTCGTCCGGCAGGCGATGCCTGATTGCCGAGCGTGACCAGCACCCATTCGCGGTCTGTGATCGGCTTTTGGGCAGGCGAGCTCGATTGCTCCTGCCTCTGCTGCCGAGGTCCTGGGCATGCCGCTAGTAGCAAGAGTGCAGCAGGGGCCGCACGAACAATTCGCATTCCTGGAATCATCTGCGTTGCCGCCCTGATTTGGTTTCTCGTCGCTGGTTGGCTCCGCGTAGACTCAAAGCAGCGCCGATGGAGGACAGGATAAGGATCGGATAGATCAGCAGCAGGTCCACCCGGATGTTGCACTCGCCAGTACATAGCCAACGCTGCTTCATGCCGGTCTCATACGCCGCGTAGAGCACCCAGATCACCCCGATCGTGACCACCCCCCATCGGTGCACCTTCCAGCCGAAGGTCACGAACAGGACGCCGACCACCGCGGCGAGCCAGGGGTAGGCCATGAAGACGCCCATCGTCCTGAAAATACTCTGTACGATCTCGCCCATCCCGGAGTGCCTTACTGTCGCGACTGTATCCTAGGTCAGGTTCTCCTGGATGAAGCGCGGACTGAGGTGGACATCGACCTGGACCAGGGGGACATCGCCGATGCAGCGGAAGCCATGGATCTCCCCGGCCTTGATGACAAGAATGTCGCCGGCGCCGGCCTCGAACTCTTCTCCATTCACGGTCCAGAGACCCCGGCCCTCCCGTACGAACTGTACTTCATCGTACGGATGACGATGGGGCCCGGGACCGCGCCCGGGAAGGGCGCTGAGGAGGAAGGCGGAGACATTGACGTCCCCGTTCTCTGCTCCGACGAAGCGGTGAGAGCTGCCCTCGAAGGGCAGGTCCTGCTGACGGACACGATACATCCGCGTTTCTCCTATCTGAACCTGCTCCACCTCCAGAGCGTAACCTTCCATCCTTCCGGCGTTCGCCGCCAGCGCAGCGCATAGGGACCCTGGTGGTGCTCGTTGCCTGCCCGCAGTAACCAGATGCCCTGCTCGAAGACGAAGGGACCCTCCGAAGTCGCCACGTGCGGCCAGAATCTGGACTCCGAAACGGCTGAGTTTTCCGCGAGGTCGACAACGTACTGGATAGCCTCGGCGCCCTGTCTGGCGCGATCTGGAGCGGGGGGCTGCACGATAATGCTGTCGTGAAGTAGCCGTTCAAGCGCCCCGAGATCGTGACCTAGAAAACTGCCGGCCAGCTCTTCGCGCTCCCGGTTTGGCATGTCGCTTGGGAGAGTCGGGGTCGCTTTGCGTCCATCCTCCCCAGAGCAACTCGATAGGGCGAGAATGATCCCGACCTGTCGGGTTACAGACTGCATCTCACTTCAGGTCAAACGGGCGGCGTGTCACGAATGGCTCCAAAACTCCCAGGCAAAGTAGCCCACCATCAGTGCACCGATCCATCCGCTGAGAATCGTGAGCACGTACAGTGCACGCCGGGTGTCGGTGTGTCGCACCAGGGTCACCGTGCCAAGCACACTGCCCACGAACAGGCCTGCCGCCGCCAGAGTGCCGCCCCACGCCGCGAGCCCGACTGCGAGATACGCGGCCCCGATATCCCCGCTACGGCCCAGGTTCAGCGCGAAGAGGGTTACTACGAGCCCCAGGAGCAACCAGGCGACTCCGATGATGCTCGGAGCAAGACCGGTTCTCTTCACTCTACCGAAGCGAGGTTGTACATCGCCCGCCAGGCCCGGAACACCTCCCGATAATCATCCCCGCTGTACTCGACCGTCCGCCCTCCAGTCCGCGCCGACCCTGGTACCAGCTCCGCCATGTCTGCCATCTGGGTCAACGCGAAATCCACCTCCAGCCTGATCGGCGGGGCGATCTTCAGCAGCTTGTGCTTCCGGCGCAGCGCCGCCGCCGCACCTGCACGGATCCGCTCGCACGCGACCGATGGCGCCAGACTTCGGGCCGCGAAGCGGCCCACCGCCTCCTTCACCACCACGGTCTCGATCCCCTCACCCAGCAGCGCGCGCGCCTCGGCCGCCAGCGCCTGATCCCCGCTCACCAGTGCGATCGGTACGTCATGAACACCGGCCATGGCGGCGTTCAAGGCCAGCTCACCTACCGGCTCTCCGTTGAGGCGCGCCTCATAGACCCGGCTGGTATAGGTGTGATCGATCGTGGCGTTCCGCGTGCCCGCTCGGGCATGATACCCGATGAACATTGCTGCAGCGAAGCCGCCATCGATGCCTTCGACCATCGATAGACGCTTCGGCCCGCCACTCAGCAGCTCGGCTGCCGGGTTGAGCTCTTCGGCAAGAAGATTGCACATCAGCCAATGACTGTCGTTCACGAGGACCGCTTTTGCACCTGCCTCGAGCGCGCCAGCGATTGCAGCATTGGCTTCGTTGGTCATGAGCCGGCGAAACCTGTTATACTCTCCAGCATGGCGGGGCTCGATCGGATCGGTCTGGTCTTCGTGAGCTACTCCGGCGACTCCCTCCATATCGACTGAGATGTAGACCCGCATGTACTCTCCGATGGTGGCAGTCCGGCCCAAAGAATACCGAGGAAGAGATATGGCTGCATCCCGATGGCTCGTGGCGATCGCGATTCTAGCCTTGGCCTGTGCTCCCCCTAAGAAGCGGCCTGACGGCGAGTTCGTCCAGCAGGGCCGGCTCTATACTGCATGGCTCTACGGCAACGAATACAACAAGCTGTGGGAACGTTTCTCCCCCGAGATGCGGCAGACCTTCGGCAGCGTAGGCGAGCTCGCCAGCTTCGCCGATCAGGCGTTCAGCCACCTCGGCGCCGAGCGCAGGGTGGTGGATGAAAGTGTGATGGAGGCCGATCCGTTCCTGGTCTACACGCGTGCCGCGTCCTTCAACAAAGCGCCACATCCAATGCTGATCGAATGGAGCCTGGCTCGCGATGGTGAAGTGACCGGCCTGGTGGTGCGGCCGTCGCCCACGGACTCGGCAGTTACAGGTGAGAAGTAAGAAGTAAGAAGTGAGAGGGCTTCCCTCCTGAGCCTCGCTCCCGCTCAGGGAGCTCCTCGACTCCTACCTCTCACCTCTCACCTTCAGTAGACTCTCCCGCCCAGCGGAACCTCCCGTTCCACCGCCAGCAGCACGGTCTCACCCGACGGGTCGGGCACGCCCAGCACCAGCACCTCGGACTGGAAGCCCGCGATGTTCCGGACGCCCAGATTGACCGCCGCCACGACCAGTCTGCCAATCAGGTGGCCGGCCTGATAGCGCGCGGTCAGCTGCGCACTCGAAGTCTTCTCGCCCAGAGGGCCGAAATCGATCCAGAGTTTGTACGACGGCTTCCGAGCCCGCGCGTTCGGCTCGGCCCGGAGGATGCGACCGACCCTGAGGTCGAGCGTCTCCAGCGCCCGGAGGGGATCCATGCGATTCAGTGCAGCAGCTCGCCCCGGAGGACGGTTACGGCCTGGCCTCCGAGGTGCACCCGGTCGCCTGCCACCCGTACCAGGACGGTTCCGCCGCGGGGTGACGCCTGATACCCGGCCAGCTCGTTGGTCCCAAGGCGGGCGGCCCAGAACGGTCCCAGTCCGCAGTGCGCGGAGCCGGTGACCGGATCCTCCGGGATCCCCTGGCTCGGCGCAAAGAATCGGGAGACGAAGTCATGCCTGCCGTGGCTCGAGCGAGCGGTGACGACCACGCCCCGAACCGGTAGGCGGGCAAGCAGCGTCTGGTCGGGCTCTAACGCTCGGACCGCGGCTTCTGACTCGACCTCGATGAAATAGTCGAAGGCCGTCCGGCCCAGATACTTGATGGGCGCGCCCACGGCGCGCTCGAGATCTGGCAGCATGGTTGCCGGTTGCACCGGAGTGGCCGGAAAGTCCAGCCAGATCATGTCGCCCTGCCGCTTTGCGGTGAGTACCCCGCTCCGGGTATGGAAGGTGGCAGTGGCCGACTGTTCCAGGTGTCCCTCCTCCCAGAGCAAATGGGCGCTGGCCAGCGTCGCATGCCCGCAGAGGTCCACCTCGGCTGCGGGCGTGAACCACCGGAGATCGTAGCCCTCGGCCCGCCGCACCAGGAACGCGGTCTCAGCCAGGTTCATCTCTGAAGCCACCTGCTGCATCCAGCCTGCGTTCCGCGAGGCAGGGAGCACACATACGGCGGCCGGGTTGCCAGCAAAGGGGCGATCGGTGAAAGCGTCGATCTGGCTGAACTGCTGAGATCCGCTCATGGTAGGACCGCCTCAGCCTCGATTTCAATCAGCATCTCCGGGGAGATCAGCCGCCTGACCTCGACCATCGTGGCCGCGGGCCGGATGTTGCCGAAGACCTCTCCGTGAGCCCTCCCGATCTCACTCCATTGCTCGATGTCGGTGACGAACATGCGGGTACGCACGACGTGGGACATCGAAGCCCCGGCGGCCCGGAGAGCGGTATCGATATTCTGGAGGGCTTGAACGGTCTGGGCGTAGGGATCCCCGGGTCCGACGATGCTGCCGTCGGCGCCGGTGGCGGTGGTGCCGGAGACGTGAATGGTATTTCCCACCCGTACCGCGCGGGAATAACCGACGATCGACTCCCATGGAGCACCGCTGGAAATGAGCTGCCGGTCCATGGAACGCCGACGATCTAATGGGGAAGCGCTGCGGAGCTTTCGTCGAGGTGTTTCAGATCGGCAAGCACGCCGGTAGCAATCCGGTCCAGGGCGGGCGCCTCGTCGTAGAACTTGCTCTCCAGACGATGCCGAAGCACCCGCAGCCGGCTGGGCTCGAGCGTTGTAGTACCGCGGTGTCCTTCAGAGTTCGGCACGCTCGACCTTTCCGAGTTCGGGCGCGCGACGTCGAGGCTTTGCCCTTCGGCGTCACCCGGTCTGTGATAGTGCGCTACAGGAACAGTTGTCGGCCTGCCGCCGCTGAACCTTTACGCGGCTGCAGCTATTCTCACTGCCGACCCAGCACCACAACCCACACGGCCCTCCGAAGATACTAACCAGAGATGCGGGGGCGGGCCACCCCCATCAAGTTAGGGGATACTCCATCCGATCCTTCCTATGAGTTTCTCCGGGTGGCGACGGCCCCCGGCCCCCCTTGCGGTAACCTGGTCGAGGAAATCCATGCTCAGTGCTGTGGTGCCGGTTCGCGTGCTGCTGGTTGACGACGCGCCGGAGGCGCGAGCCACGCTGGACGCCCACCTCACGCGGCGGGGGTTCGAGGTGTTGACTTGCGCTTCCAGTGAGGACGCTCTGGGAATTCTCGCCCGCCAGAAGGTCAGCTGCATGGTCGCCGAGGCCCGGCTGTTCGGAGCCGGAGGCGGCGAGCTCCTGTCCCAAGCGCTTGCGCGGGACCCGAGCCTGGCCGTCCTGGTGGTCAGCTCGCGTCCGGATGTGACCGACGCGGTGCGCTACCTCCAGTACGGCGCGATGGACTATCTGCCGAAGCCTCTGGATCTGCCGGGCGTGGAAGCCGCGCTCCACCGGGCGCTCCGCCGCCGCATCGAACGGATCCAGGAGCGTAACGCGGCCCGCCTGCTCAAAGAAGAGCTGGTCAACCTCGGTGCCGAGCTCGCCCGCGAGCGGGCAAACGTGGAAGGCCTGATCGTTGCGACACTGGAGGCACTGGTCTGCGTCGTGGAGGCGAGAGACACCTGGTTCGTGGGTCACTCCCTCCGGGTGGCCCAGCTCGCGGCCTCGATCGCGGCCGAGCTCGGACGCACAGATGAAGAGGTGGAGAGTGTCCGGCGCGCCGGCCTCCTCCATGACATCGGCATGATCGTTGTTCCCGAAGGCATCATGGGCAAGGAGGGACAGCTCAGTCCCGAGGAACATGATCTGATCCAGCGCCACGTGATCGTCGGCGCAGAGATCCTCGCCCCCCTGCCGCAGCTGGGACCGGTCGGCGCGTTCGTGCGGGCCCACCACGAGCGCTGGGATGGGGGGGGATACCCTGATGGCCTGGTAGGCGAGGCGATCCCCTGGGGAGCAAGGCTCATCGCAGCGGCCGAGCTGTACGACGCATTCACCACGGCACGACCATACCGAGAGCAGCTGACGCCCGAGATGGCGGTGGAGAAGATGCTCGGCCTGATCGGCACCGTGCTCGCCCCCGAGGTTCACCGGGGGCTGGGAGCACTGGTTGAGCGGGGCCGGGCCCTGGTATTTGTGGATGAAGGGCACGGCAAGGAGCCGGGTCTCGATGGCACTCAGGTGCGCGCCGCCAGCTGAAGCCCTGCAAGTTGCCGACAACCTTGGCCGTTTCAGCCGCGATTCAGCTGGACGGCTTCCCCTCCCGAAAATCGGGCCGAAACCTCCGCTTCAAACCAGCCCCCTAGGTCGCGCGGTAAGTTCATAACTGACAAGTAGATCGGCTTGCTACGCAAGATTCTGCAGTGCGGGCACAATTCTTTCCTTCCGAACTGGTACAGCGGTTGCCCTGACTCCATCCGCAGATCACGGAGGTCCCGAACTCCGCAGTCCAGACACTCCATAACGGATATGAGATGCTGCCTTGCGTGACGCACCCCAGGAACCGGGCTTGACCGCCGTTCCCATGCCGGAGACCGAGGCACGGATCGACGTTCTCTGGGCGCGGTACCGCTCAGCCGGGGACCCCGAAGCGCGGGCTCAATTGCTCTCGCGACACCTGGGACTGGTGCATCATGTCGCCCGGGAGGTGTCCAGCCGGATTCCCTCGATCGAGCTCGGCGAGCTGATAAGCGCCGGCGCCATCGGACTCATGAAAGCGCTGGATAGCTTCGACCTGTCTCGTGGGCTCGCGTTCAGCACCTACGCCGTCCTGCGTATTCGCGGTGCCATTCTCGATGATCTCCGAAGCCGTGATTCCACTCCCCGATCGGTCCGCATGAAACGACGCAAGATTGAGAGCGTCGCGGCATCGCTCGAGGGCGAGCTGGGCCGGGCGCCGGCGCCGAAGGAGATCGCGGCGCGGCTCGAGATCGACATGGAGACGTTCTGGAAGTGGAAGGACGCGGTCGGGATCCACTGTGAGACCGACGTCCCGGCTAACTCCAAGGGGCAACGGGCCTCGCGCGACGCCGAGAACCATCCCGACACCTCGGCGACCCTCGCGTCGGAACAGCTGGTTGATTCCGAGCATGTCGCCCTCCTGCGCGAGCTGGTCTCGCGCCTGCCGGAACAGCAGCGCAAGGTGTTGGCCCTCTATTACTACGAGGAGCTCAACCTCCGGCAGGTTGGCGAAGTGTTGCACGTGAGCGAATCCCGGGTGTCCCAGATCCGCAGCCAGGCGCTTCGCCGGCTCAAGGCAGAGTTGACAGGGGGGTAAGCGGGACGGCGTGACAGACTCGAGTTGAAGAAGTCGTCACCCTGGGCGCAGCGAAGGGGCCGAAGCTCAAACCAGCTTCGGCCCCTTCTTTTCTTAGCTGCTGACCCGGTGTCCCGATTCCCCGCCTACTCGTCATCCACTCCGGGATTGGGATCCAGCCGCTGCTTGGCTTTACCGACGGCATCCTGCACCTTGCCCTTGATCTCCTGCCCTTTGCCCTTCACCTGCTCGCTGTTATCGCCCGTGAGGCCACCAACCGCATTCCGGATTCTGCCCTCGGCTTGTTTGCCGGCGCCCTTGAGGCGGTCCGCGGCGCCCTCGGTAGCCAGATCTTTCTTGTCGGTCATGTCTCTGCACCCCAGTATATGGTTTCGTGTTTCGGGTGTTCTTCGCGTCTGGTGGTTGCTGTTGATCTTCTTGGCAGGAGAATACTGGAGGAGTACAGGGGGACAATCCGTGACTGCGGTCACTACATCTAGGCGACGCTGACCTCGGCCGGCCTGGGTGTGCTCTCCGCGTAGTGGCACGCCGCCACCGTGCCACCCACCGGCCGCAAGAGGGGTACTTCGGTGCGACAGCGGTCGTTCTTCATGGGGTGAAAACAGCGGGTGTGAAAATGGCAGCCCGGCGGGGGGCTGGACGGGCTCGGCAGATCCCCACTCAGAACGATCCGCGCCCGACGGGCGGTGGGGTCGGGCTCCGGTACGGCCGAGAGCAAGGCCACCGTGTAGGGATGCCTGGGGTTGGATAGAAGCTGATCGGTCGGCCCCTCCTCGACGATCCGGCCGAGATACATCACGGCGATACGATGCGCGATCTGCCGGACCACCGCCAGGTCGTGCGCAATGAACAGGTAGGAGAGTCCGCGCTGGCGCTGCAGGTCGGATAGAAGGTTGAGCACCTGTGCCTGTACTGAGACGTCCAGCGCCGACACCGGCTCGTCGCAAACGATGAAGGAGGGCTGCACCGCGAGCGCACGCGCGATCCCGATTCGCTGGCGCTGCCCCCCCGAAAACTCATGGGGATAGCGCCTGGCATAGGTCGGATCGAGCCCGACTTCTTCCAGCAGGGCCGCGACCCGTCCGGGGATCTCCCTCCGGGTAGCCAGGCGATGAATCTCGATCCCCTCGGCGATCGCTGCTCCCACCGTCATCCGTGGATTAAGCGAGCTGTATGGGTCCTGGAAGATGATCTGCATCCGCCGCCGGAGCTGGCGCAGTGCGGTCCGATCCAGGGAGAACACCTCCTGGTCCTCGTAGAGCGCCTTGCCGCTGGTGGGCTCCTGGAGCCGGAGGATGGTCCGTCCCACTGATGACTTCCCGCAGCCCGACTCTCCCACCAGCGCCAGCGTCTCGCCGCGTGCGACATCGAACGACACGCCATCGACCGCGCGTACCGGTGGCGTCGCCCGGCCGAACAGGCCGCCGGCCGTGTAGTACTTCACTAGATGCCGTACCGACAGCAATGGAGTCATTAATCAGGCTCGCAGTAACCCTGAAGACCCAGTAAGAGCGTCAGCCACAGATGAACGCGGATACACCCAGATTCAAGGGCTGGTGGCCATGAATCAGATTGGCGTTCCGCATCGATCTCGGCTCGTTGGGTACAAGACATTCCTGCCTTCTATCTGCGTTTATCTGCGTTCGTCTGCGGCTAGTCTTCTTCCTGGCTCCTCCGCCAACCAGCACCGCATCCGGTGCTCCGGCTCGACCGGAAGGAGCGGCGGCTCGGTCTCACTCCGGTCGAACGCCTGGGGACACCGGGGTCGGAAGCGGCATCCAGTCGGCCAGGCCGCAGGAGCGGGCACGCTGCCCCGGATCGGATTGAGCCGCGTGAGCGGACCGCTGATCCGCGGGACCGAGGCAAATAATCCCTGGGTATACGGATGGGAGGGGTTGGCGAACAGCCGCGGAGTTTTTGCCTCCTCGACGATCTGTCCGGCGTACATCACCGCCACCCGGTCCGCTCGGCCCGCAACGATGCCCAGGTCATGCGTAATCAGAAGCACCGCCATGCCGCGTCTGGCTCGCAGGCTATCGAGCACTTCGAGGATCTGGGCCTGCACCGTGACGTCAAGCGCGGTGGTTGGCTCATCGGCCACCAGGATCTCCGGCTCGGCCGCCAGCGCGATCGCGATCATCACCCGCTGGCGCATGCCTCCACTGAGCTGATGGGGGTAGGCCTTCAGGCGTTCCGCCGGGTCTGGGATGCCCACCTCCTGCAGCAGCTGAAGCGCCCGCTGCCGGCCCTCGGCCGAAGACACCTTGAAGTGGGCATGGATTCCCTCGACGATCTGGGCACCCACGGTGAACACCGGGTTGAGGCTGGTCATCGGGTCCTGAAAAATCATCCCGATTCGGCGGCCTCGAATCCGGCGCAGCGCATCGCCCTTCAGGGCCAGCACATCGGCATCGCCCAGCCGGATGACGCTGCCGGATTCGATTCGCCCGGGCGAAGGAATCAGCTGAAGCAGCGCCAGGCTGGTGAGGCTCTTGCCGCAGCCGGACTCGCCTACCAGCGCCAGCATCTCGCCACGCTCCAGCGAGAAGCTGACTCCGTCCACCGGATAGAACCGGCTGTTGCCGGCACCGGGGAACGACACCCGCAAGTTGGCTACCTCGAGCACTCTGGTCATGCGCTTCGGGGATCCACGGCGTCGCGCAAGGCGTCGCCGAACAGGTTGGCGGAGAGTACGGTGATCACGATCGCGAGCCCGGGAAAGATGCCGGCCCAGGGTGCGCTCACCATCACCTCCCGGGAGTCCAGGATCATGCTTCCCCAGGAGGGAGTCGGTGGCTGGATGCCGAGCCCGAGAAAGGAGAGACCGGCCTCGAGCAGGATCACGTCACCAACGCCCAGCGTCGCTGCCACCAGCAGCGGTCCGAGCGCGTTCGGGAGCAGGTGCCGAAAGATAATCCGCCGCCGCCGTGCACCGAGCGCCTCGGCCGCCTGGACGTAGCCTTCCTCCCGGATTCGGAGGACTTCACCTCGCACCAGCCTGCTGGTGGCAAACCATCCGGTCGCTCCGATGATCAGGATCAGCGCCAGCACCGGCACCCGCTCCCACACCGCCAGCACCAGCAGCAGAATAAAGAGACGCGGAATGGCCAGCGCGCCGTCCACCAACCGCATGAGCGCCGCGTCGATCGCTCCTCCCCAATACCCGGACACGACGCCTACGGCGGCGCCGAGGGTGACCGAGAGTGCTACGGCGAGGACAGACACTCCGAGTGAGATGCGGGCGCCGTTCACCACCCGGGCCAGCACATCCCGGCTGAGCTGATCGGTGCCGAATGGGTGGCCCGGTCCCGGAGGAAGGCCGCCGGCAAGTATGTCGGGCTGGGCGAGCGGATCGGGCAGCAGCCATGGACCCACGAGCGCGGCGATGGCGACGATGGCTAACAACAGGGCTCCGGTGCGGCCGCGGGGATTGCGCCAGGCGCTTTGCAGGAGCTGGAGAATCGCCGTCACCCGATCCGCACCCGGGGATCCAATAACGCGTACGTCACATCGGTAAGGAAACCGCCGGCAACTACCAGGGCGGCCACCAGCAGCGATGCACCCATCAGCAGGGGATAGTCTCTGGCGCCTACCGCGCCCGCCGCCAGCGATCCCAGTCCGGGCCAGGCGAACACGGCTTCGACGAATACCGATCCGGTCACGAGGATCGGAAGCCAGAGACCGAAGAGGGTGATGACGGGAAAGAGCGCGTTGCGCCAGGCATGCCGCCAGGTGACCACCCGCTCGGACAGTCCCTTGGCTCGCGCCGTCACTATATAAGGAAGGTGCAGCACCTCGAGCATCGCGGCCCGCTGGTAGCGCATCGTGGCCGCGATGCTCACCACCGAGAGCGTGAGAACCGGAAGCACGAGATGCCGGAGAACATCGCCCGCTCGTGCGAGTACGCCGGCATCGGAGCTCAGCAATGGGTCCTGCATTCCCGCCGCCGGTAACAGCCTCCACTCGACGCCCACCAGCCAGGCGAGCACCAGGCCGAGCCAGAAGGAGGGCATCGCATACCCGGTGAGCGAGAGCGTGGTGAGCCACCGGTCTTCTCTTGCGCCCCGGCGCACGGCTTGCCGGACGCCGAGCCACAGACCCACGGTAAAGTTGAGGAGGAGGACGCTGCCGCCGAGCAGCATGGTGGCCGGCAGCCGCTCGACCAGCAACGAGGTCACCGGCCTGCCATACTCGATCGAGACGCCAAGATCGCCGCGAGCCAGCCCCCCGACGAAGGCGAGCAACTGTCTGCCGACAGGCTGATCCAATCCGTAGCGGGCCCGGAGGACTTCGATTTCCTTCTGCGAGATCGGTCGGTCGGCGCTCAGCCGGAACAACGGATCCCCGGGCGCCGCGCGCATCAGGACAAACAGCAGGACGATGGCAACCACTAACGTGGCGACCGCCTGGAGCGCCCGCCGGAGCAGCCAACCCCCCACGCTAATGGCTCCGGCCGACTATCGGGACCGGACTCACCGACCACTTTCTGAGCGAGAGCCAGGCGGACTGAGGGGTGATCGTCACGCCCCTGAATCGGCGGTTCACCGCGTACATGAAGGCGGGTGCGTACAGGAACGTTGCGGCCGCGTCCTGTTCGATCTTAGTCAGGGCCTCGATCCACTTCTCGCCCGGATCTCCTCGCCCGCCAATCGCCTGCTCCATCACCGAATCCACCCCGCGATCGCAGTATCCCGCGACGTTGTTGCCTCCGGTGCAGCCCCAGCTCTGGGTCAGGCCGGATGGGGACGGGTCCTGGTTTACCGAGGAGAAGTCGACGTCGAAATCTCCCGCCGAACGACGTTCGAGATAGATCGGGAACTCCAGCTGCTGGATCTCGATCTGGACACCGATCCGGCGGAGCTGCTCCTGAATCAGCAGGGCCATCTGACGCCGGATTCCGCTGGTATTGGGGAGGGAGAGGACCAGCCGTAGCGGACGGCCCTCTCGGTCGAGGGTGCCGTCGGCGTCGGAGTCACCCCAGCCAGTTGCGGCCAGAAGCCGGCGCGCTTCACTGACGTTCGGGCCTTCGGCGCGGGGTGACCGGTGACGAATCCAGAGTAATTGGGACACGGGGCCGTAGGGCACCATGCCATGGGAGCCAAACACCGCCTGAACCAGCTGGTTCCGTTCCAGCCCGAGCGTTATAGCACGGCGTACCCGGCTGTCCGCCAGGATCGAATGGGGTCGCGCGCGGTTCTTGGGATCCCGCTGATTGAAGAGGAGATAGCCCATCGTCGAGGACGGCACCGCGATGAGACGGAGCGTAGTGTCGGAGGCTACCCGGCCGACTGACGGCGGGGGAATGATGTCCATCGCATCCGCCTGGCCGCTGAGCAGCAGGTTGAGCCGGGCAGAGGGCTCCACGGCGGTGCGCAGAATCACCCGCTCGATCTTGGGTCTGCCGAGAAAGAAATCGGGTACTGCGGCCAGCTCCACAAACTGGCCCGGCACGCTGCGTACCCACCGGTACGGTCCGCTGCCGACCGGACTGGCAGCGAAGCTCGACCGGCTTACCGAGTCGGAAGGAATCGAATCCAGCAGATGGGCCGGAATCGGGGCGACGTGATAGGTGGCATCGTAGAACTGCTCCGCGTAGGCCCGGGCAAAGCGGAACACTACCCGGGAGTCTCCCTCTGCCGTAACCGAGGTGATCTGACGGAGCAACTCGGACACCCGGGGGGCGAGGTCCGGATTCTTCGCCCGCTTGAATGTGAAGATCACATCGCGAGCGGTGACCGGCACCCCATCGTGCCACCGGGCTCTAGGGTCGAGCTCGAAGACCAGCGTGGTCGAGTCGCGACGGGTCCAGGAGCGCGCCAGCGCCGGCACGAAGTCGCGGTCGCCAGCCGTCAGCAGCTTGGGTCCCATTTCTGCCAGCCGGAGGAACAGCTGGTCGGCGACATCCTGATTGCCGACACTGTTCGCTGCCCCCTCCATCAGCGTGGGAACCGGAGTGGTGGCCTGTTGGCCGGTGACGATGACAATGCCGGTGGTGGTGGCCGACTCGCTTTGGGCGCCAGCCCGGGAGCTGCACCACATGGCGAGTACGGCGATGACCGTGAGCCGCGGCCTCCACCGCGCCGCGCTCACCGCGCCCACGTCCACTCGAACGAGCGGTAGTGAGGAAAGTGAGTCGAGGCGGTGTGCAGCGCCGGCTCGAGATCGGGGGCGCGATTCCACTCACCCGGCCAGCGGGTGCCGGCCGCCTGGGTAATCGCCTCGGCGACCTCCCGGCTTTGCAGCCGCGGGTGCGGGTTGTTGGTGGAGTCCTGGGTTCGTTGCGGAGACCGGGCGATGATTGCACCTCGCGTGAGACCATGCACGAAGCTCTGGTTGTCCTCCAGCAGGACAGATCCGTGCTGTAGCAATGCCTGTCCCTGCCGGAACTGCGCGCTGCCGACGATTTTCCGCCCCCCGATCATGATTTCCCCACCTGCCGGCTGGGAAAAGCAGGCCCCGGCATCGAGGGGCGGCATCTGGATCGGGGGAGCTAGCGAGGCTCGGACTCCTAGCCACTGGAGCGCATCGGCGATCATGCCATGGATCTCGCGGTAAGCCGCAGGAAGCGAGCCAAAGCGGGCACTCGGGGCCGCCACCGAATAGGTGAGCTCCTCGGCGTGCCATACGGCCCGGCCACCGGTGGGCCGTCGTACCGTGTCGAGGCCGAGCTCCGTAATGCGTGCAGAGTCGTAGCGCCGCTTGGCCGGCTCATGGCGGCCGAAGGATAGACAATGGGGGGTCCACTGGTAGAGCCTGAGCCAGCTCTCCGCGTGGTGCTGGGCCCGTTCGAGCAGGGCATGGTCGATGGCCATGTTGGCCCAGCCGGGGCGGGGCAGGGTATCCACCCACAGTTGCCAGCCGTCACCCATACGCCGCCACCGGCGGACAGCTGCACATCAGGTTCCGGTCGCCGAAGGCGCTGTCGATCCGCCCCACGGTCGGCCACACCTTGTAGGCGCGCACGGCTCGGGTCGGGTAGGCGGCCCGCTCCCGGGGATACGGGCGGTCCCAGGAGTCGGAGATGACCTGCTCCAGCGTGTGCGGGGCGTTGGTCAAAAGGTTGTTCTTCCGGTCCGCACCACCTTCCTCGATCTCCCTGATCTCTTCCCGAATGGCGATCATCGCGTCGCAGAACCGGTCCAGCTCCTCCTTCGATTCGCTCTCGGTGGGCTCGATCATGAGGGTGCCCGCTACCGGAAACGAGACCGTCGGGGGGTGGAAGCCGTAGTCGATGAGCCGCTTCGCAATATCCTCCACCTCGACACCGGCGGAGTTCTTGAAGGGCCGGGTATCGATGATACACTCGTGCGCCACCAGCCCGTTCTGACCGGTGTACAGCAGCGGGTAGTGATCGGCCAGCCGCCGGGCCACATAGTTGGCGCTGAGGATGGCGACCCGGGTGGCTTCGGTGAGGCCGTCGTAACCCATGAGCGCGATATAGGCCCAGGAAATCGGCAGGATCGCGGCGCTGCCCCACGGCGCCGCGGAGATGGTGCCGCACGCCGAGGGATGGTTTAGATCCACGATCGGGTGTCCCGGCAGGAAGGGAACCAGGTGCGGTGCCACGCCGATCGGCCCCATTCCTGGTCCGCCGCCCCCGTGAGGAATGCAGAAGGTCTTGTGCAGGTTCAGGTGACAGACGTCGGCGCCGATATCACCCGGCCGGCAGAGGCCGACCTGGGCGTTCATGTTGGCGCCATCCATGTACACCTGGCCGCCGTGCTCATGTACGATCCGGCAGATCTCCTTCACCGAGCCCTCGAATACGCCGTGGGTCGAGGGATAGGTAATCATGAGGGCCGCGAGGGTGTCCCGATGAGTCTTCGCCTTGGCCCGGAGATCGTCCAGGTCGATGTTGCCCCGCGGGTCGCTCTTGATCGGCACCACCTGCATTCCGGCCATGACCGCGCTCGCGGGGTTGGTGCCGTGCGCGGACTGGGGGATCAGGCACGTGGTCCGGTGGGCGTCTCCCCGTGAGCGATGATAGGCCCGGATAACCAGGAGTCCGGCATACTCGCCCTGCGAGCCCGCGTTGGGCTGCAACGAGACGGCGGCGAAGCCGGTGATCTCAGCCAGCTGATACTCCAACTGACTGAAGAGCAGCTGGTACCCGGCGGTCTGGTCCCGCGGGGCGAATGGGTGCAGCCGGTTGAACTCGCGCCAGCTCACCGGCATCATCTCGGTGGTGGCGTTCAGCTTCAAGGTGCAGGAGCCGAGCGAGATCATGGCCGAGGTTAGCGACAGGTCGCGGGACTCCAGCCGCTTGATGTAGCGCAGCATCTCGGTTTCCGAGTGATGCCGGTGGAATACTGGGTGCTCCAGGAAGGAGGTCGTACGGGCAAGCTGGGGCGGGATGGCGCGCTCGTTCTTCACCCCGATGTCGTCCAGCATGAAGGGGAGCGCTTCGTTGAGCGAGAAGATCGAGATGAGATCCGCCAGATCGCCCAGCGTCACCGTCTCGTCCAGCGCGATGCACAGCCGGGTGGCCGAGAGCGGCCGGAGGTTAATGTTACGCACCCGCGCGGCGTCGAGCAGCCGGGGAAGCGCCCAGCCCTCGACCTCGACGCAGATGGTGTCGAAGTACGCCTCGTGAACCACCCGGTATCGCAGCCGGTGCAGGGCGTTGGCCAGGAGCACGGCGCGGGTGTGCACCCGCTCGGCAATCCGGCGAAGGCCTGAAGGGCCATGGTAGACGGCGTACATGCTGGCCATGACGGCGAGCAGCACCTGCGCGGTGCACACGTTGCTCGTCGCCTTATCCCGCCTGATATGCTGCTCCCGGGTCTGGAGCGCCATGCGCAGCGCGGGTCGCCCGTCGTGATCCTTGGAGACACCGATGATACGACCGGGGAGCACGCGCTTGTAGGCGTCCTTGGTAGCAAAGAAAGCGGCATGGGGTCCGCCGTACCCCATCGGAACTCCGAAGCGCTGGCTGTTGCCCACGGCGATGTCGGCGCCCCACTCTCCTGGAGGGGTGAGGAGGGTCAGGCTCAGCAGGTCCGTCGCGGCGGTGACCATTGCCCCTGCGGCGTGCGCCCGCTCGGCGAGCGAGCGGAAGTCGCGCACCTCGCCGTCGGTGGCGGGGTACTGCACCAGCGCGCCGATCACCCCGGCCCCGAATTCGAATCCGGCCGGATCGCCCACCACGACCTCGATCCCGCGAGCCTCGGCCCGGGTCTGCACCACGGCGATCGTTTGCGGATGGCAACGCTCATCCACCAGGTACACTGGGTTGCTCTTCACCGAGCTCACGGCCAGGCTGAGATTCATCGCCTCGGCGGCGGCGGTGGCCTCATCCAGCAAGGACGCGTTGGCGATCTCGAGTCCCGTCAGGTCGGATATGACCGTCTGGAAGTTGAGCAGCGCCTCGAGCCGGCCCTGCGCGATCTCGGCCTGGTAGGGTGTGTACGCGGTGTACCATCCGGGATTCTCCAGCACGTTGCGCTGGATTACCTGGGGTGTGAAGCAGCCGGCATATCCCATACCGATGTAGGACCGGAACACACGGTTCATGCCTGCGAGGCCCCGAAGCGCCTGCAGCACTTCCCGCTCGCTTCGGCCCGGCGGTAGCGCGAGCGGCCGGCGAAGCCGGATCTCCTCCGGGACCACGGCGTCGATGAAAGCATCAAGCGAGTCGTAGCCCAGCACCTCCAGCATCTCGTCCACATCGGATCGGCGCGGGCCGATGTGGCGGTAGGCGAAGTGGGACGGGTAGAGGACGTCGGGGGTCTGGGCCATCATCTTGCGTTCGAGGACGCTGGTCATCTTATGTGGTGCTCCCTGAGGGACTGGACACAAGGTTATCTCACGATGTCATCCTGAGGAGTGAAGCGACGAAGGATCTACCCGAACTGCCTACCAGGCCAGTGGAGCAGATCCTTCGCTGTGCTCAGGATGACACCTTCTCTGCATTCCCGACAACCTTCTCCGGACAACGTGGCATGCGGTCCAGCAGTCACTCCCCTATGTGCGCCCGGTACTGACTTGGCGACATGAGTCCCTTGAGGTCGTTGGGGCCCGCGATCTTGAGCTTCACCATCCAGCCGTCGCCGTAGGGATCGCGATTGACCAGGGCGGCATCGGATTCGAGGGCGGTGTTGATCTCGCCGACCTCGCCGCCAACCGGGCTGAAGAGTTCCGAGACGGCTTTAACGGCCTCGATGGTACCGAACGTCTGATGGGAGGTCAGGTGTGCGCCGGGCTCGGGAAGATCGACGAAGATCACGTCGCCCAGCTCACCCTGCGCGTAGTCAGTGATTCCAATGCGTATGATTTTGGGGTCGCTAGTGCGGGCGACGTACTCGTGCTCCGCGGTATAGAGCAGGTCATCTGGTACGTTGGACACCGCGATCTCCCAATGTGGTGGCGGGTGGGAGGATAGATGAACCGGAGGGAGAGGTCAAGCGCGAGCCAGCAGCGACTCCCACACCGAGCTGGCGGCGCGCTCGAGCGCCGGAAGATCCCCGTCATTATCGATGATGAAGTCGCTCTGCGCCCGTTTCGGGTCGGAGGCCACCTGTGCCGCCATGATCCGGTCGGCCTCAGCCGGCGAGAGCCCCCGCGAGGCGAGCAGCCGGGCCCGCCGCACCGGCTTCGGCGCATCCACCAGCACCACGGCATCGAACGCCTTCGGATCATCGGCCTCGAAGAGGAGGGGGATGTCGCTGACTACGATGCGATCGCCCCGGGCACGAGCCTGGCCCAGCAGCTCCAGGCGCCGTCGGCGCACCGCGGGGTGAACGATCCGGTTGAGATCGGCGAGCGCCGTTGGGTCGGCCAGCACCCTCGCCCGGAGCGCGGGCCTATCGAGGCTGCCATCACTGGAGATCACCTCTGCCCCGAATCGCTCCGCTATTGCCTCCAGGACGGGCGTTCCTGGTGCCTGGGCTTCACGCACCAGCCGATCGGCGTCGATGAGAGTGGCTCCCCATTGCTTGAAGAGTCCAGCAACGGTGGATTTCCCAGCTCCGATGTTGCCCGTCAAGGCTACAGAAAGCATATCGAAAGGTTGAGAGCCAAAGAACAAACGTCTAGGGTGAGGCTGGCCGGGAGGGGCAGGACGCCGTGGAGAATTGTCACACAAAGCGTGAAATCTTGCGAAGGAACTCTTACTTGCGGCCGATATCTCCACTATCTGGGAACGGGTGCCTGCAGTCCCCCACCTTGACGTCGCCTTTTCGACTCCTACAGCAGCGCGGTTTGATCTTCGTCCCTTCGAGGAACCTTGTGACAATGCCGGCAACGTGCCTGGTAGCTTTCCCTCCCCCCGATCATGATCGTCGGTGAGTCGTACCTGGCCGGATTGCCATCGATCAAACGCTGATTACGGCAGGCGGGATCGCCGCAAATGACACAGATGGCCTGTAGCTTGTCCACCACCTCCGCGATGGCCATGAGGTCGCCCATGGAACCGAACGGCTCGCCCCGGAAGTCGGTGTCGGTGCCGGCGAGAATGACCCGGATGCCCCGGCTGGCCAGTAGGGACGAGACGCTGACGATCTGGGGATCCAGGAACTGCGCTTCGTCGATGGCCACGATCTGGATGTCGGGACGCACCAGGCGGAAGATCTCGCTGGCGGAATCCACTGGGCTGGCCTCGAGCTCGGTGCCGTTATGGCTGGCCACGCTGTAGAGGCCGGCGTAGCGGCTGTCGAGATGCGACTTGAAGACCTGCACCTTGCGCCGGGCGATGGTGGCCCGCCTGATGCGGCGGATGAGCTCCTCGCTCTTGCCGGCGAACATGACACCGCTGATGACCTCGATCCATCCGGGGTGCATCCCGTAGTTCATCAATCATTCTCCTGGCATCTTGCGGGCGCTTCACCGGAAGGACGATATTCGTCCGCCCCAGCCCGAGTCTTCCGTTCCTCAAGGAGCGCGTGTGAACAAGCAGGAGCTCGTCGCCGCCGTGGCCAAACAACTCGGGGTGACCAAGGCCAAGGCCAACGAGATCGCCGAGCTGTTCTTCGCGCCCACCGGTGTCATCGCCTCGGAGCTCCGCCGGGGCGGAAAAGTAGCCATCAGCGGGTTTGGAAGCTTCGAGGCTCGTAAACGGGCCGCGCGCGAATGGCGCGACCCGCGCACCGGCAAGGCCGTCAACATCAAGGCGTCAATGGTACCGGCGTTCAGGGCCAGTCGGGCACTGCGAGATCAGGTCAACAAGAGAAGGTAGGCCGCAACGCGTTGCGGCCCTACCGCCGTCCCGCTGGCCTGCCTTCCCGGCGTGGTGCGGTACGAGTCGGCCCGCGATCCACGCGGGCGGTGACCTTCCGCCGCCGGATGGTCACTCCGTTCAACGCCAGCGCCACCTTCTCCGCATCCTGCGCCGGGATCTCGATCAGCGAGTATGCCTCGCGCAGCTCGATCCTCCCGATCTTTCCCCGCTCGACCCGAAGATCCTTGGTGAGCACCGCCACGAAGTCATTGGCGGTGGCCCCATCCTTCTTCCCCAGGCCTACAAAGAGCTTGGCGGTAGCAGGAATGTCGGGTACACCGGCCGGCACCACGGCTGGCCCCGAGCTGGTCCAGAGGTCGAAGAGCGCTGCGGCCACTGCCGCCGGTTCGTGTCGCTCGAACAGTGGAGCCAGCGTGAGGAGCGCGCGGTCCGGCTTCCCAGCCTCCAGGGCTCTCACGATGGCCGCCCGCTGTCCCGCGGCGGCGGCAGTGGCCGTATCCACGATTCCAGGTAGCGCGAGCGGTCGCCGAGGGGTCGCGATCCGGGCAGCATAACTCTCAGTGCCAGGGGGAACCAACAGCACCACATCGCCGGCCTCGGCCAGCTGCCGGAGCCGCTCGGCCGTGGGCAGATCGAATGCGACGATCGTCTCGGCGGCTGGCGCGTCGCCCGTGACCAGACGCAACTCGGGCTCCGCCAGCGCGACTGCTTGAGCGATTGCGGGATGATGGCTCCTATCCGCGGTCCATATCACCATGGAAGCCGGGTCGAGCAGCTCCACCAGCTCCGCCAGGGCGGGAACTCGGCGTGCCCAGGAGACGCCTACGGTCCGGACCGGTCCGCTGGCTTCGCCCTCGAACGCCGGTGCCCCTGAGGTCAGCGCCTTCCGGGCATAGCGCTCGACCAGGGCTTCCACCCGATCGGGGGCAGCGGTATAGATCACCCGCTGGGTCTCCTTGGGAAGATCCTGCATCAGGGCGGTAATGCTGTCCTCTTCTCCCCAGCTCTCCGGCCAGGCTAGGAAGAGGGAGGTGAGGCCGTCCATGCTGAGCACGGAACGGCTGAGCAGGGTCAGCGCGGTCTCCGGGGTGGCGATCACCAGGTCGACCGCTCCCGCCTTGAGTCGCCGAGTCGCCCGTGCGGTTCCGTGCGCGACCTGCACTCTGAGGCCGCCGTCTCGGGCCAGCTCATGAGCCAGCCCTCCCCACTCGTCCAGCTGGCCGGGAGGCGAGAGCAGGAGCGCGCGGCCTCCCTCACCGAGACGGCTGAGAAGACCGGCCAGGGCGGGCGCAGCGTACGCCGGGACCGGCGGCGCCGAGGCCACCAGGTTGTGCCCTCGAGCAGCGGTCGGGGCGGTTTCCCGGGCACCCGCATCCTCTGGATTCCAGCCGAGTCGCTCGAGCGCCGCGGCAAAAGGCGGCTTGAGATGGAGGTCTTGGAAGGAAGGCAACGGGTCTCCGCTGGGCAGATGCACTGTTACGCGTCCGACGAAGCTAAGCTCCCGAGAGAAGAGGTCAAAGGGCTCCCGCGCCGCCGTTGACATCACCGAGCCGGCGACAAAGCTTTCCCCGGACCGCCACTCCCTACCTCAGATTCGGACCGAAGCATGCCTGACCCTTTGTCGCTGAATGTTCAGCACCTCAAAGCCTCCGAGACGGTCGCGATCAGCAACGAGGCCAAACGCCGCAAGGCCGCCGGAGAAGACGTCCTCGATCTCGGCGTAGGCGAGCCGGACTTCGACACCCCCTCGGCCGCCGCGCAGGCCGGCATTCAGGCCATTCAGAAGGGGATGACCCGGTATCCGCCCAATGTCGGAATTGCCGAACTCCGGGCCGGGATCGCCAAACAGCTCTCGGTCATGTCCGGCGGCCGCGCGGTCAACCCCGACAACATCATCGTGAGCTCGGGATCGAAGCAGTCGATCTTCAACGCCTGCTTCACCCTCTTCGGCCCCAGGGACCGGGTCCTGATCCCTTCACCCGCTTGGGTCTCATACCCTCAGATCGTCCATCTCACCCGGGCTGAGCCGGTTCTGGTGCCCGGCGATCAGGAGTGGGGGCTCAAGGTCAGCGTGAAGGATCTGGACCGCGCGAGCCACAAGCTCACGCGCGGACTCATTCTTTGCTCCCCCTGCAACCCCACCGGCGCGGTATACACCCTCGCCGAGCTGAAGGCGATCGCCGAATGGGCTCGCAAGAACGACGTCTGGATCATCTCAGACGAGATTTACCGCCGAATCAACTACGGCCCGGGTCCGGCTCCCTCGTTGCTGGACTTGCCAGACGAGCTGCTCGAGCGAACCGTTATCATCTACGGTGCGAGCAAGGCGTACGCGATGACCGGGTGGCGGATCGGCGCCGCGCTGGCCCCGCCCTACCTCACCAAGGCCATGGCGGCGCTCCAGTCACACACCACCAGCGGGCCCAATCACCCGGCGCAGTGGGCAGCCGCCACCGCATTCACCGACGAACGGGTGGATGCCGAGGTCAGTCGCATGGTGGCAGCGTTCCGCCGCCGCCGGGACTACCTGGTGGACCGCTTTCGGAGTGAGGCTCCGGGCATCGAGTTCGTCGAGCCGCACGGCGCGTTCTACTTTTTCTTCCGGGTAGATGGTATCCGCGAGGCCGATCCGGTCACCGGCCAGAGCTTCTGCGAGCAGCTCATGAAGCAGGAAGGTGTCGCGCTGGTCCCCGGGGCGGCCTTTGCGGACGACCGCTGGGTCCGGCTGAGCTACTCGGTGTCCGATGCGGACCTGGAGAAGGCGCTGGACCGGGTCCTGCGTTTCATCCATCGTCTCGAATCCGCCCGCGCGGCCTGAGACGGTACCATGAGCATGGACGCCCGCATCGAGCCGCTCAGCGGCGCGCTGCCGTCGATCAACTGGCGCTGGGATCCCGAGACCGACATTCTCTCGGGCGCATTCAAAGGCAATCGGAAGAGTGGGGGACTGACCGGCTCGGTGGAACTGACTGACGCCGAGGGTTCGGTTGCTGTGCTGGACGTCAACAACGGGGTGATCTGCGGGGTAGACGTGGTGGTGTGGCCCGAGGTGATCGCCGTGGCTGAGCTCAAGGTGCCGGTGCAGCTGACCGACGGCAGGGTGGTGCTGCCGGCCCGTCCTTCCCGGCCCGGAGTGGCCTCGGTCGAGGTGGATACCACGCTTTCGGTTCAGACCAACGCCACGGAAAGCGTCTTCCACCTGCAGATCGGCCCCAAGCGGCCGGTGGAAGGAGTCAGGGCGGCGGACAACTTCTATGTCGAAGTGGATCAGCAGGGTGGGCTGGCCGGGTTCTGGCTCACCAACGTGCCGGCCTTCACGCCCCTCGAGGACGACTAGGCGGCCTGGTCGGATTCTTCCAGAAATCCGCGCAGCTGACGGGACACGAGCGAGGCGTAGTAGCCATTCTTCGCCAGCAGCTCGGTATGGTTGCCCGACTCTGCGATCTCACCATCCTTGATCACCACAATGCGGCTTGCGTCGCGTACCGTCGAGAGCCGGTGGGCGATGACGAAGGCGGTCCGGCCCCGCAGCAGGGTCTTGAGGGCGCGCTGAATCAGGTGCTCGGATTCCGTGTCGAGGGCCGACGAGGGCTCGTCGAGAATCAGGATTGGGGGATTCTTCAGCAGGGCTCGCGCGATGGCGACGCGTTGCCGCTGTCCGCCGGAGAGCCGGCTGCCCCGTTCCAGAACGACGGTGTCATAACCCTGCGGGAGGGCCAGGATAAAGTCGTGAGCATGGGCGGCCCTGGCCGCCGCCTCGATGTCGCCCTGCGACGCGTCCGGCCGGCCGTAGGCGATGTTGGCCCGCACCGTATCGTTGAACAGGTGGGCGTCCTGGAACACCACGCCGATCTGGCTGCGCAAGGAGTGCTGGGTCATGTTGCGGATATCGACGCCATCAACAGTGATCGATCCGTCGGTGACCCGGTAGAACCGCTGCAGCAGTGCGGAGAGCGTGGTCTTGCCGCTGCCGCTCGGTCCGATTAGCGCGATGGTCTCGCCCGGCCGGGCCGTGAGGCTGATGTCCTTCAGAACCGCCGAGCCTGGCTGATAGCCGAAGCTCACCCGGCGGAACTCTACCTCGCCTCGGATCGGCCGGAGATCCGCGGCACCCGGGCTGTCGGCCACCACATCGTCCGCGTCCAGGATATTGAAAATCGCCTCCAGCGAGACCGTGACCTTTCGAAGCGTCTGGTAGGTATTGGTGAGGCCCTGCACCGGACCAAAGAGCCCGCCGATGTACCCGAGGAATGCCAGCAACGTTCCGACCGTCATCTCGCCCCGGGATATCAGGTAGCCACCGACTGCCAGGGCGATGAGTCGCGCAGCCGTCGCGGCGAGGGTGCGAAGAGTGCCGGTCAGGTTGTCGGTGCGAACGCCACGCCGTACCACCTCGTTCCCCTCTTTCACCCCCCGCATGAAGCGCCGCTTTTCCTCTTCCTCCATGGCGAAGCCCTTCACCGTCATCATTCCCGCCAGCACCTCGTTGAACCGACCGTAGATCGAGTTCCAGCGCTCCACCAGACGGCGCTCCCGGTGCATCTGTTCCGGCGCGGCCCAGGCCCCGATCAGGGCCGGAATCGGGGCGATGACCATCACGGCAACCGCCAATCGCCATTCCATGCGGAGCATCGCCGCGACCGAGAGTGCCAGGTACAGCAGCGTGGGCAGGAAGTTGAATGCCGTCTCACAGAAAGCCGTGACGCACCCGGTTATCCCCGCGTTGATCCGGTTCATGGTGGCGCCGATGGTCTCGCCCTGATGGAACGACATCGGGAGCGAGTTGAGCTTGCTCATGACGGTTTCGCGAATCGTGTAGTCCACCCCGAGCCTGACGTCCCAGCTGAGCACGCCGAGCCAAGCCTGGAGGCCGGCGCGGGCCAGCTCCAGCACGACCAGGGCCGACAAGATCATCCCCAGGCGGGCCAGTCCGGTCCCATGCTCCAGCGCATCGAACAGGTATTTCATCAGCAGCGGATCGACCGCGCTCAACGCCGCCAGTAGCAATGCGAGCGATGTCACCCCGGTCAGACTACGACGGTAGGGACGAACAAACTGCAGAGACCGCTTGGCTAATTGGAACCCGGTACTTTGCATTTCAATCTTCGCGTGGGGGATCGGGCGGGCGCGTGTCATCGGATGAGCAAGTTCGGTGCCCTGGCGCAGTGGGGGATGGCCGGCGAAGAGATCGGTGGAAAAGTGGGTAACTCCAAGGCGTTGGATGGGTTGCTCCACAACCAGTTAGCGGCCACTCCCCCCTCGAAGAGGGCTTTTCTCCCCGGCTACCGGCCGAGCGTCGCCGTCCATCGTACCCCGCATCCTGCACGAGCCCACCTCAATCACCAGAGTAGATTCACCCACCATGAATCTCGACTCCATTCGTCGTGCCGTTCGCGCCAAGGGCCTCACGCCGGCGACCCTCGTTCCGGAAGCCAGTGGAGGCCGGATCGAGGAGGCCTGCATCCGGCCGGCGCGCGTGGTTGAGGGAGACTCCTTGCGGATGATCCCGATTGGCCTGGGCGAGGCATGGCCTGGGTCGCTGGCCTACCTCGACGGCATTCAACGGTCGGAGATCATCGCCTATGATGGCAGTACACCCATCGTAGTCGCAGAGATCGCCGCAGCTGTGCGCGTGCGCGAGGATCGGCGGTTGCACACATCGGTGCAGGAACGGCGCAGGGTGGCCCTGGGCCGGCCATCGGCGCTGGCGGCCGCCGGCGATGCCCTGGCTGAGCTGCAGGCCATTCCACTCCCCGAGGATGAGCCGCCGCACCCGCTGCGCGACCTGGTCAACGCAGGCCATGCGGTGGACCAGGCACGTGGAGCGCTCGAGGTCGTTGTCGGCGACCGCTACCGCGCCGGCTCGGATGGATGGCTCGTGCTGGATGGCTCGCTGGCGGTGAGCCCCCGTTGGGCAGCGGACCCTCGGATGGTGGCCATCTCGAAGAGCCACTCGGTTCTGCCGTTCGACGGCAGCGACCTGGAGCAGTACCTGCGGCTGTCCTGCGCCCATCGCTCCTCGGTCTACGCGCCGGCCACCCGGAGCCTGGCGCCGGTGCGGGCCTGGGCTCTTCGGCTGTGGCCCTGGGAAGGCAAGGATCTGCTCCACGGCCTGGTCCGGGTTGAAGTGGCCCCTGCCAACGAATCAACCGAGCGTGCCAACGAGATCTCGCGCTGGATCATGGCGGAACGAGCGCCGGTCAGCGCTCCCGACCGGCGTTGGGACCGGCTGCTCTACGGGATCTACAGCGTAGAGCAGTATCTCAAGGCAAGTCGGTAGAAAAGGCGTGAACGGGGAAGGAAAAGCGTGAGCGGGGTTTCTTTCCCCGCTAGTGCTTTCCTAGTAGAATCCATCTATGCATTCTGAAAACGTCCTCGGCCGTGTCGTCGCCACCGAGCTCAAGCCTTCGACTCCCCATCAGTTCCATTTCTGGACCGCCCGCGAATCGCCTATAGGCATCGGCGCCATCGTGCGAGTCGAGGAAGGGGGCCGGGTGGTGTTCGCCGTGGTCACGGATGCGTTTGCCTATTCCGATCTGGTGACGCCGATGCACGCGGTCATCGGAGCCGATGGCGATCCCGTCGCGGTCGGTACCGAGCCGACTGCTCGGGCGGAGATCAGGCTCTTCACCGCCGCAGTGCTGCGCCAGATCCCGGAGGAGCCGCTCCAGCCGGTGCCACTCGGGCCGGTCTGGCTCGCGTCGGACGCGGACGTGGTCTTGGCGCTCCGGATGGACGGGTACACCGGTGGCGAGCGGGCCACTGGAATCCCGGTGGGACTCTACGCGGCCGGTGGCCTCGAGGCTCCGGTCTATCTCGACTGCGACTTCCTGCTCGGTCCGGAAGCCGCCCACCTCAACATCACCGGGGTCTCTGGTCTCGCCACCAAGACCAGTGCGGTCGAGTTCATGCTGGGCAGCATCTTCCAGACCTTTCCCAGTCACAAAGGCAGCGTCGGGGCGGTCTGCTTCAACGTGAAGGGACCCGATCTCTGCTTCCTCGACCAGCCGGCAGCGCTGGGCCCGGAGGACACCCGCCAGTACGAGCGGCTCGGCCTGCTGCCGGTGCCCTTCGAGAACGTGCGCTACTACGCTCCGCTCAAGCCTGACGGCGTGAACCTCAACACCCTCCGGACTAACGACGCGCTGGCCGGCAATACCGAGCCGCTGGTCTGGGGCCTGCGGGAGGTGTTGGACTACGCCGAGGTCGTCCTCAACCGCGACGACATCGACGCCAAGGCGGACGCGTTCATCGATTTTCTTTCTGAGCGGGTCGTGGGTCGCGAATATCACGACGAGGCGTTGCGGGGGAAGCCGTTCCTGGTGGAAAGCTTCGCGGACCTGGACGAGTTCTTCCGCTCCATCTTTGACTTCATGGAAGCGCTGGGCAGAGGCTCCGAAGTGTGGAAAACCCATCACCTCGCCACCATCCGGAAGGTGCGGAATCGTCTGAGCAACATCAGTACCCGGTCCAAGGGCCTGGTTACCGACGATGGAGTGGCGAACGATTTACCCTGGGGCCACTTCGAAGACCGCGGCATGCACGTCATCGATGTCGCCGGACTCGATCCGCTGGCGCAGGACCTGGTCTTTGCCCGCGTGGTGTCCAAGCTGCGAGAGCACCTCGAGCGCCGTGATCTGGGTGTGGACCACGTGGTGGTCTTCGTGGATGAGCTCAACAAGTACGCACCAGCCGACGGGCCGGACACCTACGTCCGTAAGATGCTGCTCGACCTCTCGGAGCGCGGCCGCTATCTCGGCCTGGTGCTCTTCTCGGCCCAGCAGTTCCGCTCCCAGGTGCAGCGGCGGGTGACCGGCAACGCCGGCACCGGGGTCTACGGACGCATGGATATGGATGAGCTTGCGATGCCGGCGTACGGGACTATCTCGCCGGCCACCAAGATCAAGCTGGCGACCCTTCCCAAGGGCGAGCTGATGGTTCGCCATCCGCATTTCACGCAGCCTATCTTCGTGAAGTTCCCCCGGCCCGGTGTCCTCAATGGGCGAGACGGCATCGAGCGGTTCCCGCCGGCCGTGGAGCTTCCTTTTGCCGACGCGGTGGCGCGACAGATGCGCGGCCTCGATCGCCGGGTCTCCGCCGACGCTGTCCGCGCCTTGATCGAAGGCCGCCGGGAGGCCGATGTCCGTCGAGCGTTGTCCGCCACGCGCCGCGAGCGGCCCGACGATGCGTACGCGTTCTTCAACGCGTGCCTCGGCCGCCGAGTGAACGCGGAGGTCGCGGCCCCCCGCCGCGGGATTCCCGCTCTCAAGCGTGTGGACGATCCCTACGCCTCTTAAATTCTTGCTCTTTACCGCTTTTAGGCCCATTCTCCACCCGTGAAACTGGCCCACATAGCAGACCCCCACCTCGGTATCCGGCAGTACCACCGGCAGACTTCGACCGGCATCAACCAGCGCGAAGCCGATGTCGCCAGTGCCTTCCGCGCGGCCATTGACGGTGTCGTTGCCGCCCAGCCGGACGCGGTCGTCGTCGCCGGAGATCTCTTTCACTCGGTCCGGCCCACCAACTACGCCATCGTGTTTGCGTTCCGGCAATTTCAGCGGCTTCGCGACGCGCTACCCAATGCACCGATCGTCCTGATCGCCGGGAATCATGACACGCCCCGCTCGGTCGAGACTGGCTCGATCCTGCGCCTCTTTGAGGAGCTGGGTGTCGATGTGGCGAGCGACACCGCCCGCCGTCTGGTATACCCTGAGCTCGACCTCAGCATCTTTGCCGTGCCGCACGGGAGTGTGTTGTCGGACGAGAGACCGGCGTTCGAGCCGGAGGGAACCCAGAAACATCAGGTACTGCTGACCCATTTCGAGATCGCTGGCGAGTATCCCACCGGCCATGTCGCAGCCGAGTATGGCGGAGCCGTGGTCAATCGTGGAGCCCTGCATCTGGAGGATTGGACCTACGTCGCCCTTGGCCATTACCACACCCAGCACCAGGTCGCCCGGAACGCCTGGTATGCCGGGGCCCTGGACTACATCGGCCCCAACATCTGGGGCGAGGCCAGGGACGAAGCCGAGCACGGCTCACACGGAAAGGGATGGCTACTCGCCGATCTGACGACCGGCCGGGTGGAGCGCCATCCGGTTCCACTGGCCAGCCAGGTCCTGGATCTGGAACCGGTGAAGGCCGATGGGATGTCCGCCGCGGCGATAGACGAGGCGATCTCACTTCGCCTCATGGCCATCCGCGGAGGGCTGTCGAACAAGATCATCCGCCTTCGGGTCTTCGATATCCCGAGGCACGTGTCGCGCGAGCTGAGCCACACGGCGATCCGTGCCTTCAAGACCGAGGCGCTGCATTTCCATCTCGATCTTCGCCGTCCCGAGCTGCGCCGGGTGACCGGGCTGGGGTCGCCCGGGCGGCAGACGCTGCCGCAGCTGGTGGTTTCCTATCTGGCGCGTCGGCCTTTGCCGGCCGAGCTGAACCGTGAGGCCTTTGTGCGGCTGGGGGGAGACCTCATGGATAGCGTCGAGCGGGATCTGACGGGCGCCTGATGCGGATCAACCGGTTGCGCCTGGTGAATTTCCGGCAGCACGAGAACACCGAGATCGAGTTCGGTCCCGGGCTCACCGGGATCGTCGGCCCTAATGGATCGGGAAAGACGACGCTGCTCGAAGCGATAGCGTGGGCGATGTATGGGATGCCCGCAGCCCGGGGGAGTCGGGAGACGCTTCGACGCCGCGGCGCGCCGCCAAAAGCGAAGGTTGAGGTTGAAGTCGACTTCAGCCTTGGGCCGCACGAGTATCGAATCGTTCGCTCGCTCAATCAGGCCGCACTCTACCGCGACCATGATCCGGACGCGGTCGAGAACAGCATTGGCAGCGTGACCGCGCATGTCACCCGGATCATGGGGATGACTCGCGACGAATTCTTCAACACCTACTTCACCGGCCAGAAAGAGCTCGCGGTCATGGCCGCGATGAGTGCGCCGGAGCGCGCCCAGTTCCTCTCCCGAGTGCTGGGGTACGAGCGGCTCAGGACCGCGCAGGATCGGCTCAAGGAAAAGCGCTCCACGCTTCGTGCCCGGCTCGAGGGCCTCCGGGCCGGCTTGCCGGATAGCAGCGAGCTGGACGCCGCCAGGAAGGCGGCCGACGATCGGATGGCCGCTGCCCGCGCGGCCGAAACCGCAGCCGCGGCCGCGAACGAAACCGCCGAGAAGCGGCTGACCACGATCCGACCCCAGTGGGAGCGGCTGCAGCAGCTTCGGGAGGCCGCTATGGCCCTCGAAGCCGAGCTCAAGCTCGCGGATCAGAAAGCGGTCTCCTCCGCCGAGCATGCCAAGCGACTGGAACAGGAGGCAGCCGAAGCCGAGTCGGCCAAAAAACGGTTGGACGAGGTGCGTCGTCGTCTCGGTCCGCTCCCCGCGTTACGCGAGGAGGCGCAGGTACTGGAGCGCCAGGCCGAGGCATTTGCGGCCCGCAAGAGCTACCAGGCACAGCTGGACGAGGTTCGCGCGCATCTCGCCTCGATCCAGGAGCGGCTCTCACGGGTGCCCTCAAAGGAGCTGCTCGACGGAGCCCTGGAGCGGGTGAACGCCGCCCGCACCGCTTTGACGGCCGCCACTCTCGAGTCGGAAGAGCAGCGAACGGTGTGGGTTCGGGACGCCCAGGACGCCAAGACGAAGCGACAGGGGCTCCTCGATCAATATCAGGACTTGAAGGAGCAACGGCAGCGGATCGTGAAAGCGGGTGTCGAGGGAGTCTGTCCCACCTGCGCCCGGCCACTCGGTGTGGAGTATGCCAAGGTGCTCGACCTGCTCGACCGGCAGATCGAGGAGGTGCGCTCCAACGGCAATTACTACAAGCAGCGAATCGACCAGCTGCAGCAGGAGCCGACCCTGCTCACCGAAGCCGAGCAGCAGAGGTTGACCCTCGAAAGCGAGCTCTCGCTGGCCACCGCCCAGGATGGGCGCCTCCAGGCACAGGCCCACGAGGCCGGTCCCCTGCGGGAGGAACAGAAACGCCTGCAGCTCAGGGTGATAGACCTCGATGGATCGCTGAAGGGTTTGGTCGAGTCCTACGACCAGGCACGGCACGAGGCAGTGGTCCGGGAGGCGCGGGCCCTGGAGCCCCTGGCGCTGCAGGCGGAACGGTTCCGGGTCGTCGCTGAAAGGAGCGAGGTTATCGCCACCGAGCTTCAGACCGCACTAGCCGCGGCGGGGGAGGTGACCCGGGGGATCGCCGATCTCAAGGCTCGCCTGGCCGGCCTGGGATACAGCGAGACCGCCTTCAAGAGCTTTCGGGAGACAGAGCAGGCAGCTGAACGAGCGCGGCGCGACGCTGAGCTGGCTCTGGTCCGTGGGCGCGCCGAGAGCAAGGCCGCGGCCGACGCCGTTGAGGTGGTTGTGCGTCGGCAGGAGGAGCGCAATCAACGCGAGCGGGCCGCCGCCGAAACCGCGATGGAGTTGGCGCTGCACCAGGAGCTCGACCGCGCCCTCACCGATCTGCGCGAGGAGCTGAACTCGACGTTGCGGCCGACTCTCTCCGACCTCGCCTCCCATTTCCTCCGGGACCTCACCGACGCTCGCTACACTGACCTTGAGCTCGACGAGGACTACTCGGCAACGCTGGTCGATGACGGCGATCCCAAGGCCGTCATTTCCGGCGGCGAGGAGGACGTGTCCAACCTGGCTCTCCGGCTGGCCATCAGCCAGATGATCGCCGACCGGGCCGGACAGCCGCTATCGCTGCTGGTCTTCGATGAGATCTTCGGCTCCCTCGATGAGGAACGCCGGAGGGCGGTGATCGACCTGCTCCGAAGCCTGGCCGACCGATTCCCCCAGGTCATTCTCATCACCCACATCGACTCACTGAGCGAGGGATTCGATCGCGTGGTACGGGTGGGCTTCGACCTGGCAAGCGGGGTGGCAACCGTGCGCGACGAGCCTCTGGGAGACCGCGATGTGGCGGCCTGATCGGAGTCTGCGAGGCCCGGAGCAGGCCACCGTCCGGGATATCGAGGGCCTGAACCGAGTCTTCGCGGAGGCCTTTACCGACCGATACAGCCGCGATGGGCTGGTGGGGGTGCGCGTTCCCCAGCTGAACCATCTCGTCTGGCGCTACGCCCTGGAGGATGCGGGCGATGGCTCGATGGTGTGGCGCGACGCCGAAGGCCATCTGGTGGCGTTCAATATGGTACACCGCTCCGGGACCGAGGGCTGGATGGGTCCGCTGGCGGTACGCCCCGACCGCCAGGGCGAGGGGCTGGGATCAAGTATGGTTCGAACCGGGCTCGACTGGCTCCGCACTCAGGGGGCCACGACGATTGGTCTGGAGACCATGCCCCGCACCGTGGATAACATCGGATTCTACAGCAGGATTGGCCTCGTGCCCGGCCGCTTGACGGTAACCCTGGTCCACGACGTCCCCCGCCGCGGAACCGGCTCCGCCGAGCTCCTATCGGCAGCCGGGGCCGGCTGGAGCGGACGGCTCGAGGAGTGCCGGCGCCTCACCGACTTGGTTCTTCCGGGGGTCGACTTTACCCGGGAGCTCGCCCTGACCCGCGAGCTCGGCATCGGCGACACCACCCTGACTCGCGAAGGCCCCACCCTCACTGGGTTTGCGCTATGGCATTCCACCCCGCTGGCAGCCGGCCGCCCCAAGGATGAGCTGCGAGTACTCAAGCTCGTGGCGGCCTCACCCAGCGCCTTTGAGCGTCTGATTCAGGCGGTACAGCTCTCCGCAACCGCCGAGCGGGTGAGTCGTGTGGCTATCCGGTGCCAGACCGAGTTCGATGAGGCCTATCTGAGGCTCATCGATCTCGGATACCGGGTCCACTGGACCGACCTTCGGATGATGCTACCGGGCTATCCCCAGAGGATACCGGGTGAGGGAATCTTGATGTCGAATTGGGAGATTTAGACCGCCTAGGGTGATCGCTTGATCGCTAGGTTGGGCCGCACCCGGGCCAGGGCCCCCCGCCGGCTGAGGCCCGTCCATCACCGGCATGCCCAGGTCAGTGGGGCCAGGGCCTCACGAGGAGTACGGTCGGACCGGACTCACTCAGGGCTGGGATCCGGGGCGGCCGGGCTCTGGGATCACGGGTGGGTGGCCTGTCGGGTTGGGGTAGTCAAGGTATCCAGCCAGTTGTTCGGGTCCAGTCCTTCCCGTGGATCTGTTCGGATCTCGTTATAGCACAGAATGTTAGGTAATCACACCCCCGAGACTCGAAATGGGCACCTGTACAGGTATTGGGGCTTGACTTTTGTGACGTCACTCACCATTCTAATGCCGCGCGAGCCAAGACAACGAGATGACGCCACCCCGGCGATCATTCCATCGCGACCCGTAAGACTATCCCCGTAGTTCCAGCAAACTCGTTAAGACATCCGTAGCAAGGGTCGATAACCCCCTTGCCCCCAATCGCGTCAGAGAGACTGCGACGAGCCGCCGTGTCCGGCCCTGCCGGCGTCGGCCCATCGCCCGCGCGAAACTGGTGTTCACCTCCTTAGTTCTGGACAGAGAGAGGAAATCCCTACGTATGACGCACACATTTGAGCTGGTCCGCCGAGCCAAGCGACTTCGAGCCGTCGCCGCCTTCTGCGCCCTCCTCGCCATTTTCGCCGGTGGCTGTAATAGCGACGACAACCTCGCCCCCGAGGCCCCGCTGGCGGGTAGCGTCGATGGCGCGGCCACCGATTCGCCGGCAGTCACGGATGACTCAGAGCTGATCGACGAAGCGTCGGATCCTGCCGTCGCCGTTGAGGTTGCCGGCATCGAGGCCTCGCTGGTGAGCCGCCGCGGCACTCCCTACGGGGTATTCAACCTGTGGTCGGGGTACACCACGCTGAACAGCTATCACGCGCCGTTCAACGCCAGTATCAATTCGGACTCACCCTCTGGCATCATCAAGCGAATCAGTGCCGCGCGGGCGAAGGGCCACCAGCTCTCGCTCATGATGACCGGCGGCGGTCACGGCAACTACATCACCAACGGCAAGTTCGATTACAGCAAGTGGCGGCGCCGGATGGACCTGTACCGGACATCGGCGATCAGGTCCGCGGTAGCGGCCGGCGTCAAGGACGGAACGGTGCTCATGGCCAACATGTTGGATGAGCCGAACCACCCCGACTGGGGCGGCGTGATCACCAAGGCCACGCTCGACAAGATGGCGTCCTACGTCAAGGGCATCTTTCCCACGCTGCCCGCCGGAGTGTCCATCCGCTGGGACTGGCGGCCCAACGAGCGGTACAGGGTAGTGGACTTCATTCAAACCCAGTATGTCACCCGGTTCGGCTCGGCGGCGAGCTGGCGGAACCAGGCGCTGGACGCGGCGAAGAAGAATGGCATCTCGCTCTCGTTTGCCATCAACCCAATCAATGGCGGAACCCGGATCGCGAATTGTCCGATAGGCAAGACCGGCGGGAAGGGAACCTACGGGGGTAATTGCAAGATGACCCCGACTCAGATCAAGGAATCCGCGCTGGCGCTTGCCGCGTACGGCTGTGCCCTGATGATGTGGAGATATGATGCTGCCTTCATGGCCAAATCAGCCAACGTGACGGCGTTTAAGGAAATCAAGTCCAAGCTCGCGTACAACACGCGTAAGAGCTGCCGGCGGCCCTCCTAACGGAACGCCGCAAGCAGTACCAGTTACGACCAAGCAACCGACCTGGGCGCCCTCCGGCCCAGGTCGAGTTGCGTTCACCCCTGGCGTCCGTTCGCAAGCACCTGCCGGTATACGGCCAGGGTCTTGGCGACGCAGTGGCTGAGCTTGAAGTGCTGCTCGTACCGGGCCCGACCACCGGCGCCGAGACGGACCCGAAGATCTGGGGACCTGAGCAGCCGTGCGATACGGTCTCGAAGCAGATCGACGCCGCCTCGGGGCACGAGGTAGCCGGTTCCTTCGTCGGACACCGATTCATCGATGCCTCCGACTGTGGACGCCACCACCGGCAAACCGGCCCGCATTTCCTCGAGAATGCTGCGGGGAAAGCCCTCCCAGTTGGTCACGAGCAGGCCCACCTGCGCCCTGGCCAGGATTTGATCGACGTCCATCCGCTGCCCCAGGAAGTGAACCCTGCCGCCAATCCCCAGTGAGACCGCCAAGGACTTCATTTCATCCATGAGCGGTCCATCGCCCACCAAGTCCAACTCCCAGGGGTATTCCTGGAGCCCGGCGAGCGCCCGCAGCAGGGTGAGATGGTCCTTCTGGGGCTCAAAGCGGGCTACCATCACCAGGCGAACCGGTGTGCGCCCTGGATCAGCCATCAGCTCGGGGGCGATGTCCGGCATGCCGTTATGCACGGTAACCACCCGATCTTCACCGACCAGGCCGGCCTCGAGTGCAAGCCGACGATCAAACTCCGATACCGTGATGATCTGGCTGGTAAAGAGGCCTACGAAGCGCTCGATCTGGCGATAGACGGCCGCCTCGCGTGCCGGGATCCCGGGGGTAAAGTTCCAACCGTGGGCCGTGAGCAGGGCGGGGATGCGGAGGGATCGGGCGGCCAGCCGCCCCAGAATTCCCGCCTTGGAGGAGTGGGTAGACAGCAGGTCAGGGCGGAGGTCCCGCAGGACCCCTCGGATCTCTCGCAGCGCCCGCAGGTCGCGAACCGGATTAATCGGGCGCGAGAGATGTCGGAGAACTACGGTGGGGGTATTCTGCCGGCGAAGCTCATCGACGAATGGCCCGGTTCCACCGGTGATAACGGTCGCAGAATCGCCCTGGGCTCGTACGGCCGCGGCAAGGTCCCGCACGTGGATCTGAACGCCCCCAATCCGATCCGCCCGAGTCACGAGGTACGCCATCCTCACCCGCGCACCTGCCTTTCACGGCCCGGAGTCATTCTTGCTGTGGATGCACGCCCTGGGCGGCCCCGGTCGGCGACCGAGCGCCGAAGTATATCGCAGCGGGGAACTGGGCTGTAGTGGTCCGCGCCGGGGCATTTCCCGAGTGCATTTTGTGGCGGCCATATGCCTATTTTCTATACAGTATTTCGTTACAATTGAAAACTGTAATTTCGATAAACTATTGGTAGCAAAGATACTATAGGATCGGGTAAAGTCACTATTTTGTGCTGTGTATAGTATTTACCAATTGAAGTATCCCTAG
>DATMDQ010000104.1:0-8982 GCA_035557715.1 Gemmatimonadales bacterium | reverse complement strand
CGGTAAGCGGTGAGCGGTGAGCGGGCAGTGATGAGCCAACGCGGCCGGGGCCAATGAGAAACAGACCGAGCGACGACTTTGCATGCGCTTCGACTGGACTATGGGCCATGTCAAAGAGAATGCTTCATTCGTTAATTCTCCTGCTTGTCCCGCTTACCGCTTACCGCTCACCGCTTACGCTGTTTGCCCAGTCCCAGATCGTCGCTCCCTCGCATGGACTGAAGCTCGCCCACACCTACAGCATCGTGGCCTACGATTCTGCTACCGGTGACCTCGGGGTGGCCGTGCAATCCAAGTTCCCCAACGTGGGCGGAATCGTTCCGTGGGGCCGGGCCGGCGTGGGCGCGGTCGCAACCCAGAGCCTGTCGAATACCGACTATGGCGAGCGGGGGCTCGACCTCATGGCCCAGGGCGCCACAGCCGAGGAAGCGCTGCGCATCGTGATGCGGACCGACACCATGCTGCAGGACCGACAAGTCGGCATCGTGGACGTCCATGGGAACGCTGCCAGCTTCACCGGCAGTAAGACGTTCGACTGGGCCGGCGGGCGCGTCGGAGCAGGACCGGCGGGCGGGAAGGGTGCGGTCATCGTCGGCCGGGGGTACGCCGCGCAGGCGAACATCATGGTCTCGGATCAGACCGTCCGGAACATGGCAGAGACCCTCGACCGCACCCGAGGAAGCCTGGCCGACCGGTTGATGGCCGCGCTCAAGGCCGGGCAGGCCGGCGGCGGCGACAAGCGCGGCATGCAGTCGGCGGCCCTGCTGGTGGTCCGAAGGAACGGGGGATACCTGGGAGCCAACGATCGCTTCATCGACATCCGGGTCTACGACGCGACGGACCCGATCGCCGAGCTGGAGCGGCTCCTGGCGTTGCACCGGCTGCACTTCTTTCCCAGCGAGCCGCGCGACCTGATTCCGATCGGACCGGCGCTGGTCGCCAGGCTGGAGCCGATCCTGTTGAGCGAGCCGCGGGGTCAGCCGGAAAAGTGGCTCCGGCAGAGACAGGGCCGCGCCACGCCTGCTTTTCTCCAGGCGCTGCAGAATTTCATGTACTGGGAGAACTACGACGTGCGGGTGAGGATGGACGGAAAGATCGATCGGGTGGTATTGGAGGACATTCTGAGAAAGCGTGAGCGGTAAGCGGGAAAAGCCTAGGGGTGAAAAACATTGTACGCTCACCGCTTACGTTCTTGCAGTTCCCGCTTCCCTTTGAGGAGCTGATCTTGGCAACCGCAACCACGCCGTCACAAGCCTCAGCCTCGGGTCGTTCCGATACTCAATTTTTCGGTCACCCGCGCGGCCTCTCCACGCTCTTCTTCACCGAGATGTGGGAGCGCTTCAGCTATTACGGCATGCGGGCGCTCCTCATTCTCTTCATGACCGCCCCGGTCGCGGCCGGCGGCCTGGGGTTCGACACCGCCAAAGCGGGTCCGATCTACGCTCTGTACGTGAGCTCCGTGTATCTCCTCTCGGTGCCAGGGGGCTGGTTCGCGGATCGCGTGCTGGGTCTCCGGCGCACCGTGTTCGTGGGCGGCGTCATCATCATGCTGGGCCACATCTGTCTCGCGGTGCCATCGATCACCACGTTCTATCTCGGATTGGCCCTGATTGCGACCGGGACCGGGCTGCTCAAGTCCAATGTCAGCGTTCTCGTCGGGAAGCTCTACACTCCAGACGATGTCCGGCGGGACGCGGGGTACTCGATCTACTATATGGGGATCAACACCGGCGCCCTGATCGCCCCCATCATCACCGGCTGGCTGGCGCAGGGGGAATCCTTCAAGCGGATTCTCGCCTCGGCCGGGATCGCGGTGGAGACGTCCTGGCATTGGGGTTTCGGGGCTGCGGCGGTCGGCATGTTCCTCGGCCTTGTGCAGTACACCTTGGGCGGCAAGCATCTCTCTCCCGACGGGTTGTTTCCCGTCAGACCAACCGATCCGGTGGCCGCGGCAAAGGTGGACCGGCAGGTGCGAACAGTGGGGATGGTTACCGCTGCCCTGGTCCTGGTTGTGGTGGTGTTGGTATTGAGTGGTGTGGTGGGGCTCGATCCGGAAGCGATCTCCCGGAACTTCAAGTGGGTTCTGATCGCCGTGACGGTGGGGTTCTTTGCCTGGCTGTTCCTCAGCAGCGAGTGGACCCCGGAGGAGCGAAAGAGCCTGGTGGTGATCGCGGTGCTCTTTGCCGCCGCCGTTGTTTTCTGGATGGCTTACGAGCAGGCCGGCTCGACCCTCAACCTCTTTGCCGATCGCAGCACCAACAACACCATCCTGGGCCATAGCTTCCCCGCCAGCTGGTACCAGTCGCTCCCGCCACTCTTCATCATCCTGTTCGCCCCGATCTTCGCCGTCATCTGGGTGCGGCTGGGCAATCGAAACCCCTCGAGTCCCGCCAAGTTCACCATCGCCCTGGTTTTCCTGGGGCTGGGCTTTGCCGTGATGATCGGTGCCGCAACGGCCGCAGCCGGCGGTGCGAAGGTCAGCCCCATGTGGCTGGTGGTGTCTTATCTGCTCCAGACGCTCGGCGAGCTGTGCCTGAGCCCCGTTGGGCTCAGCGCAATGAGCAAGCTGGCCCCGGTGCGAATCGCGGGGCTGGTGATGGGAGTGTGGTTCCTTGCGTTGTCGGTGGGGAATTACCTGGCCGGCATGGCGTCCAGCTTCTACGAGACTATGCCGTTGCCGACGTTGTTCACCATCGTCACTGCGACGGCGCTCATCACTGCGCTCGTGCTCGCGCTCTTGATCAAGCCGATTCACAGGATGTTAGTGCGCAAGTCGTAGAGCAATTGCAGGTGGAGCCTGCACATCACGAGAGCACGACCCCCTCGTGTTTTCGTGATTTCTGTTGTGTTATAGGCGGACCGTTTCGTAGATCAGCACCTCTCCAACCTCATCGTCCTCGTACGACCCCACCGGTCGCATGCCGACCTTCTCGGCCACGTGGACCGCAGGCGTGTTCCAGACCGGGGCCAGAGCCCGTACGATTTTTACCCCAGGCTGCGCGAAGGCCCACTCAACCATGGCCCGCACCGCTTCGGTCGCGTAGCCGCTTCCTTCGCGCGCCGGATACATCGCGTAGCCGATCAGGACCGATCCCGCGGGATCGGGCATCCCGCCGAACGCCACCGATCCCACCGCCTCCGCATTGTCCTGCCGCACCACCAGCCAGTTCCACCATGGCGCCTCTGCCGGATTCTTCCGGAGACGGTCCTGCACAACCGGAAGCGACTCGGCCATGTAGGGCGGCGGTCCGGCGGGAGTGGCGAATTCCGCCCGGGTGAGCGACCGGAGCCGGGCTGCATCTCCCTTGAGAAGCGCCTCTACGGCGTCCGCACTGAGTGGAGTGAGCTGCAGGCGCTCGGTGAGGACCGCGATCTCGCTCATGAATGACGCGCTCCTGGATCAGCCGGGACAGTCTTGAAGATGTGAAAGAGGTACCAGAGGGACGGAACCAGCACGATCCCACCGAGTGCGGTCGCAATGAGCAGCGCCCGAAGAGTCGTGTCAGGGGCCGCCGAGCCTTCGATGGTGAAGGTCGGTGGAATCAGCAGCGGGTATTGAGCCAGTACCCAGCCCCAGAAGATGAGCGACACCTGCAACCCCACACCGATCCGGGCCAAGACAAATCGCCGGAACCAGAGCGCTGCCAGCACGGCGATGGCGGTGACCCCGGTGGCGAGGTGGAGCGGGAGAGCCCAGGGTGATCCCACCAGTCCGGCCATGACCAGTGGCGCCTGGTCGCTCGAGAGCAACAGCACCAGGAGCGACGCCAGGAAGACGGCGACGCCCGAGCCAAGCGCCCGGAGCCTGAAGTCCTCGCGCAGATCGTGATCGTTGGTCTCCAGCGTAAGGAACACGGCGGCCAGAAAGGCGAAGAGGGCCAGGGCGAGCAATCCGACACTGAACGCAAAGGGTGTCAGCCACGGCTCCATGTACTGCGCCACGAAGCCTCCCGCTCTCTCCTCCCCAACCCGGCCGGTTGCCACCGCGCCAATCGTCACCCCGAGCAGGATCGGGGTGATGACGCTGGCGCTGGAGAAGATGCGACCCCAACGGTGCTGGGTCGTATCGTGCTGGCTGTCATAGGTGCGGAAGGTAAACGCTGAGCCGCGGAGCACGATCCCGATGAGCATGAGGGTGAGCGGAATATGTAGCACCGTGCCCAGGCGGGCCGCCACCGCCGGAAAACAAGTGAAGGTGAGCACGATGGCAAAGATGAGCCAGACGTGGTTCGCCTCCCAGATCGGACCGAGTGCATGTGCGATCACCTCGCGCTGGCGGTTCCTCCGAGGGCCCGAGGCCAGCAGGTCCCACACGCCACCGCCGAAATCTGCGCCACCGAAGAGGACATAGGCGTTGAGCGAGAGCGCGAGCAGCGCGGCCATGATGTAGGGCAAGCCGAGCTCAAACACTCGGGCCCCCCCGCGGCGCGTAGATCCGGCTCCACTCCGCCGACCTTGGGCTCCGAATGATCTGGCGATAGAGAAGCCAGACGACGATGACCCCGAGCAGGCAGTAGAGCAGGGTAAACAGCAGAAATGGCACGATCAGGCCCGGCATCGGTGTGACCGCATCGGCGGTGCGGAGGACGCCATGGATGATCCACGGCTGCCGCCCCACCTCGGTTACCGTCCAGCCGGCCTCGATGGCAATGAAGCCCATCGGCCCGCCCAGCGCGATGGCCTGAAGCAGCCGGCGGCTGGCGGCAAGATCCCTTCCCCGCAGAGCGGTCAACCCGGCCCACAGCGAGACCAGCGCCAGGTAAGTCCCCAACGCGACCATGAGCTGAAAGGCGAGATGGACGATCGGGACGTTGGGCCAGTCTTCCCGGGGAAAGTCCTTCAATCCTTTCACCACCGCGCTGGGATCATGGAACGCGAGCAGGGAGAGGCCGTAGGGAATCTTGATCCCGTAGCGAACTTCGCCTGCGGCCACGTCGGGCCAGCCCCCGACGGTCAGCGGCGCCCCCGGCATGGTCTCGAAGTGCGCCTCCATGGCAGCGAGCTTGACCGGCTGCGCCGCAGCGACCTGGCGGGCGCTGATATCGCCTGACAGCGGCTGGAGCAGTGCCGCGGGCGCGCCGACCATCAGTGCTATGCTCAGCGCCCGGCGATGGAACGCATTGAGCGGGTCGAAGAGCAGCAGAAAGGCGTGGATCCCGGCGACCGCGAAGCCGGTGGCGGTGAACGCGGCCAGGGTCATGTGCAACGTCTGCTGGAATGCGGCCGGGTTCAGCATGGCCGCAATCGGATCGACGTTGGTGACCTGGCCCCCGACGATCTCGAACCCGGCCGGCGAGTTCATCCAGGCGTTGGCGGTCACCACGAAGATCCCCGAGGCCGCTCCGCTCACTGCGACGGCGACGCCGGACCAGATGTGTGCCCGGGGAGAGATCCGGTCCCAGCCGTAGAGATAGATCCCCAGGAAAATGGCTTCGGTGAAGAAGGCAAACCCTTCCAGGGAGAACGGCATTCCGATGATCCCGCCGGCGAACTTCATGAACTCGGGCCAGAGGAGGACCAGCTCGAAGGACAGCACCGTACCGGAGACGGCACCAACCGCGAAAAGGATTGCCGTCCCCTTCGACCACCGTTTGGCGAGCTCGAGATAGATCCCGTCCCCGGTCTTCTGCCAGCGTTGCTCGGCGATGACCATCAGCACGGGCATCCCGATGCCGACCACCGCGAAGATGATATGGAAGGCCAGGGAGACGGCCATCTGGGAGCGCGCCGCGAGAAGGTCGGACATAGGGAGAAGGTATCGCGGAACGTCTCAGGTCGCATCAGGGGTGGGGCGTCACCGGCTGAATCTTTTGAGAAAGCTCGGCAGTAGAGCCTATAGGTCCGCACAACATTCATCTCACAGCGGGAGGTTACATGTCGCAACGTTCGGCGGCATCACACGCGCGACTAGCCGGTCTCGCGCTGGCTGCCATGGTCATGCAGGTCGAGCTGGCGGGTGCGCAGGATCGCGGCGCAGCGGCGTTGGCGAAGATCCCGGTCACTACCTCATCTGCCGAGGCCAGGCAGGAGTATCTGAAGGGCCGTACCCTGGGCGAGAACCTGCGGGCCCATGATTCACGCGAAGTGCTTAAGAGAGCGGCAGCGAAAGACCCCGCCTTTGCCTTGGCGCACTACAGCTTGGCGCTCAACTCTCCCACGGCCAAGGAGTTTTTCGACCACTTGAAGCAGGCAGTGAAGCTGGCCGGCAAGGCTTCGAAGGGCGAGCGGTTGATGATCCTTGGCCTCGAGGCCGGCGCCAACGCCGACCCCGAGAAACAGCGCGCATACTACGAGGAACTGGTGGCGGCACACCCGGGTGACGAGCGAGCCCACTTCCTTCTGGCCGGCAACTATTTCGGGCAGCAGGACTACCCCAAGACCATACGAGAGTATCGCGCTTCAGTCGAGGTAGCTCCTGATTTTGCTCCGGCCTACAACCTCCTGGGGTACGCTCTGCGGGCTACCGGAGACTACGCCGAGTCGGAAAAGGCCTTCAAGAAGTACATCCAGCTCATCCCCAACGATCCCAATCCGTACGACTCTTATGCGGAGCTCCTCATGAAGATGGGGCGCTTCGATGAGTCCATCGCGATGTATCGCAAGGCGCTGACCACCGACCCCCAGTTCTCTCCTTCATACATCGGCATCGCCAGCAATCTCATGTATCAGGGCAAGCATGAGGCTGCGCGCGCCGAGGCGTGGAAGCTCCACCAGGCGGCACGCAACGACGCGGACCGCCGAAATGCTCTCTTCGCCACGGCGGTCGCGTACGCCGACGAAGGCAAATTCGACGAGGCCGTTGCCGAGCTGAAGAAGGAGCAAGCCGTCGCGGAGAAGATCAACGATCCGGCCAACATGGCCGCCGATGCGGTAGCAATGGGGGATGTGCTTCTGGAGGCAGGCAAGCCGGAGGAATCGAAGAAACTCTACGAACAAGCGCTAGACCTGCAGGCGCGGTCCGAGCTTTCGCCCGAGGTGAAGGAAAACGCGAAGCTGGTCCATCACTACAACCTTGGCCGGGTTGCCTTGCATACCAAGGACCTGGCTGGAGCCCGGCAGCACGCGGAGGCCTTCATGGAAGGTGCGACCGCGAAGAAGAACAGCGGGCAAATACGCCTGGCCCACGACCTTGCTGGAACCCTCGCTCTGAAGGACAAGCAGTTCGAACAGGCGCTGGCGCACTTTGCCAAGGCGAATCAGCAGGATCCCTACGTGCTTTACCGGACGGCAAAGGCGTACAAATACAGCGGCGACGAAGCCAAGGCACAGGAGCTCTTCAAGCAGGCGGCGAACCATAACACGCTGCCCACGCTGAATCACGCGTTTGTGAGGGCGAAGGCGAAGAAGATGAAGGCCTAGAGGGCCATGGGCTTTGGGCTATGAGCTATGGGCGGATCGATAGAAAGAAACCCTCCAATACATCAGAGGGGCTCTCCAGGGTCATCAACCATAGCCCATAGCCCACAGCCGTCCTGTGAGTGCAATCGCTGTCACTCGCAATTGGCCGGGGACTGCACTTCGCCGCAACGCGGTCGCGATGCATGACGACTCCTCATCTCGGCCGCAGCGGTGGGCTGCTTGCGCCATTCGTCAACTCTGCTGCTCCCAATCCGGTACCTAAAGGTGCAAGTGTTTTAGCCCATTTGGGCACGTCGCTTGCACCTCCCCCCACGAATCGCTTAACCCCCATGTCAACAACCTTGTTCCTCCGCACCGCCAGGAGGGAATACGCTCATGCAATCGACCCTAGGCAACGCTCCGACCGAGCAGTGGAGCTGGATGGTTACCCAGCTGTGGGGCTGGATCTGGTCCGGCATGTCATGGATCCTGGATCTCCAGCAGCTGGTGTTCGGCTACGTGCTCGGTGGCAGCTCTCCAGCGCTGACCGTCCTGAAGGCCGCGCTGCTGTTGCTGCCGGCCGCGGTACTCATTGTCAGCCTGTGGGCGATGATGATCTCGCTCTACACCCTGCCGTTCCGCTCCGGACGGGGCCACTTCCTCACCGCAATCCTGATGTCATGGTGGGATGTGGGCCGGATGGCCTGGTTCTACTGGGCCGGCATGGGCCGTTTCCTCTTTGTGCTTGCCGGCTGGATCGGCAGCCTGATCCGGGCATCCGCCCGGCTGACCTGGAATGCCATCAAGGGCGCGCTGAACTCGCCCTTTGCCGTCCTCGACTGGACGTCTCGCCGTTACTTCCAGCCGGGTGTGCCATGGCTGGCGTTCCTGCTGTTGCTGCTCTGGTCCGCGATTGAGGCCACCATCTTTACGTTTACGCTGCGTCCGACCATGAACGAGCTGCTGGCCGACCTCACAGGGGCCGAGCCGAACCCGGTCATACTGTCGGCGCTGCTGTACGTCTTCCTGTTCTTCCTGGTGGGCGGAAGCTTTGCCTGCGTCCAGGCGCTGAACGACGCCATCAAGAGCAAGCAGTACGGCACCATCATCTCGATGGTGCTCATCGAGGCCGTGGTGGCGATGTTCGAGGTCCTGTTCCTCTATCGTGAGCTGGTTGACGCGATCACCCCATGGATGGCCCAGCAGGGCTTCAACCTGGGCATCGGCGGGACGCTCGCCATTGCCTTTGCCGGCTGGCTCGGTGTTCGCGGCATGACCTGGTTCCTCTTCGGGCGGTACGGCACGCCGGCGCTCATCGCCGTGCTGGCACGGGAGACGATCAGCCGCGATGGCGCGCACGTTGACATCGCTCCGCCCCGGCAGCCCGAATTCTGGAAGGCCCCGATCACGGCGCTCAAGGCCGAGGTCGAATGGTTCAAGAAGGAAGGGCGCGAGATGTTCGAGCTGCTCACCCTGCCGGTGCTCCAGCTGCTGGCGGCGGGGTTCAACTTCTGCCTCGTGCTGCTGCTCGGACGGCCGCTCTTCACCTTGCCGTTCCGCTCACTGGATGAGGTGCTGGCTGCCACACCCCTCAGCTTGGATCGTAAGCCGGTTGCCCGCGGGCCGATCCCGCAGGTGGCCGCA